>JAFGIH010000408.1 GCA_016929985.1 Thermoleophilia bacterium
CCAATCGGAGCCCATCTTGTCGATCTCGTCGATCATGAAGACCGGGTTGCTGCTGCCCGCGTCGCGGATGGCCCGGATGATGGTGCCGGGCATGGCGCCCACATACGTGCGGCGGTGTCCGCGGATCTCGGACTCGTCGCGTACCCCGCCCACGCTTATGCGGATGAACTTACGTCCCATGGCCCGGGCGATGCTCTTACCCAGGCTGGTCTTGCCGACTCCGGGGGGTCCGGCGAAGCAGAGGATGGGGCCGGCGGCGCCGCTCTTGAGCTTCTGGACGGCCAAGAACTCCAGGATGCGGTCTTTGACGTCCTCCAGGTCGTAGTGGTCTTCGTCGAGCACCTGGCGGGCGTGCGCGATGTCGAGGTCGTCTTCGGTGACCACCGACCAGGGCAGCGACAGTATCCAGTCGAGATAGGTGCGGATGACCCCGTACTCGGCCGCCGCTGGGGGCAGCTTCGCCAGCCGGTCCAACTCACGCCGGGCCTGCTTCTCGATCTCTTCGGGCAACCCCGCCTTCTCCAGACGCTCGCGTAGCTCGTTGACCTCGGCCTGCGTCTCGTCGGTCTCGCCGAGCTCGTCCTGGATGGCCTTCATCTGCTGGCGCAAGACGTACTCGCGCTGGCTCTTGTCCATCTCGGACTGCACCTGGTCCTGGATCTTGGAGCCCAGCTCGAGCACCTCCAGCTCGCGGCTCATGAGCGCGGTGAGGCGGCGGAGGCGCTTGGACAACTCGACCTCTTCGAGCAGCTCCTGCTTATCCTCGGTCTTGAGACGCATGGTGGAGGCGATGAAGTAACCGAGCACGGCCGGGTCTTCGATGCTGGCGGCCGCCATCTCGAGCTCTTCGGGGAGATAGGGCACCAACTCGATGATCTTCGTGTAGACCGAGACGAGGTTGCGCTGCAGAGCCTCCAGCTCGGTGGTCTGATCGACCACGTCGGGAAGATCGCTGACCTCGGCCACGAGATAGGGGTCTTCGCTGGTGAACTGCTCGATCTTGATGCGGCGGAGCCCCTGCGCGACGATGCGCAGGGTGCCGTCGGGAGCCTTGATCATCTTCTGGATGGTGGCCAATACGCCGACCGGATACACGTCGCCCGGACCGGGGGACTCGATCTCGGGGTCTTTCGACGCCACCAGACCCACCTGTCGGTCTCCGCGCAGGATCTCGTCTATCAGGCGCACCGAACGGGGCTGGCCCACAGCCAGGGGCATCATGGTCTCGGGAAAGACGACGGTGTCTTTCAGCGGGAGTATGGGCAACCGTAGTGGGCCGGCGGTGAAGGCGGCTTCAGACGGTTCCTGGGAGACGATGACGAAATCCTGTCCGGCAGCGGCGAGCGTATCGGTGTCGACAGGCGCCGATGCGAACAAGAAGGCGTCGTTGAAGACCTCACGGGCCGTCATAGCTCCTGCCCTTCCTCATCCTCTTCCGTGGCCGTGATAGGGATGCGCTTTCTCACCGACCGCGGCTTGACCGGCAGCACGATCTCTAGGTAGCCGCCGCTGTAGTGGGCCGCGGCTTGGCCGGAGTCGACCTCTGGGGGCAGGGCCACCGTGCGCTCGAAGCGCCCGTAGGTGATCTCCATCTGCTGGTAGACGGCCTCGGGGTGATGCTGATACGAACGGACTCCGCTCACCCGTAGCACGTTCTCGTCGATCTCGAGGTCGACCGCCTGGGGGTCTATGCCGGGCAGTTCGAGCTTTACCACCACGGCCTTGCGGCTCCGGTCGTAGTAGACGTCGGCGTTGGGCCTGAAAGCGACCTTGCCGTAGCGGGGCGTGCGCTCGCCGCGCAGCAATTCGAGGAACATCTTGTCGACCTCGTTCTGCAACCGGCGCTGGCAGTCCCGCTGTTCGCTTTTGCCCTTGGCCTCCATGGTGCCTCCTTCTATTCCTCGGCGGCCAGCGCGCTCAGCACCTCGCCGAGAGCATCTATCTGGCGGCCGTACTCGGCCCAGTCTCCTTGTGTGAGGGCCTCGTTCGCGGCTTCGTAGTATTGATTAGCGAGTTCGATCAACGCGACTTTGTCTGCGGGCAGCGTGGTCGTCGGGCCCCCCGTTGTGGTGGTCGTGGTGGCGGGCGGCGCCGTCGTGGTCGTACTCGCGGGCGGCGCCGTCGTGGTGGTGGTCGACCCACTGGTTGTCGTGGTACCCGTCCCTATGGACTCTCCAAACAGCTTGGTCAGCGCGTCGCTCAGGCTGGGCTCCATGACCACCTCGTCACCGTATCCCACGATCACCCTCGTCAGCTCGGGGATGGGGCTCTGCTGGGCCTGCAGGTACACCGGCTCGAAGTACATGACCGACTGCTCCATCGGCACCACCAGGAGGTTGCCACGGATGACCTCGCTACCGGCCTGGCTCCACAGAGTGATCTGCGACGAGATGACCGGGTCGTTCGAGATGCGCGCTTCCATCTGGGCGGGTCCGTAGACCAGCTTGTTCTTGGGGAAGTCGATCAGCATGAGCTCGCCGTAGTGCTCCCCGTCCTGCCGGGCGGCGAGCATCGCGACCATGTTCATCTTGCTGAGGGGCGAGAACGGCTGCAGGAGGGTGAACTCCGGCTGGGTCTGGCCGGGCAGGGCAAGGACCTCGTAGTACGGCAGCACCGGGATCTCTTCCTGGCCGTAGATCTCCATGGGGATCTCCCACACGTCTTCTTTGTTGTAGAAGTTCTGTGGTTCGGTCATGTGATAGGTGGAGAGCACGGCCGCCTGGACGCTGTAGAGGTCCTCCGGATAACGCATGTGCCTCCGCAGGTCGTCCGGAATCTGGTCGCCCGGGGTGAACAGCCCGTCGAAGACCTTGCCCCAGGTGTTCGCCATGGAGTCGTCCGGGTCCATCTGGTAGAGGGTCACGTCGCCGTTATACGCGTCGATGACTACTTTCACCGAGTTCCTGATGTAGTTGATGCCGTTGCCCTGCGGTTGCGAGTAGGGGAAGCGGCCCGTGGTGGTGTAGGCGTCCCACATCCACACCAGCGACCCGTCGTCGCGCACGACCACGTAGGGGTCTTTGTCGTAAGCGAGGAACGGCGCCAGGGCCTCCATGCGGTCCTTGATCGTGCGGCGGAACATTATGCGCGATTCGTCGGTGAGCGCGTTGGAGAAGAACAGCTTCAGGCTGTTGAAGCGGAAGCTGAACGCCATCTTGCGGGCGGTGGAGCCGATGGATACCCCTCCCTCGCCCTGGTACGTGGTGAACTGGTTGGTCTCGCCCTTGGGATAGTCGAACTCGAGGCTCGTGGTGTTCACCACCACGAATTCGTTGCCGAGCTCACCGTAGTAGATCTCAGGCCGGGTGATGTTCATATCGGTGAGGGTGGTCGGCGGGATGTCTCTGACGAAGAGCCGGGGCAGACCGTCGGGACCGGCCTCGTTCACCGGGCTCAGCACGAACCCGTAGCCGTGGGTGTAGGTGAGGTGCTTGTTGACCCAGGTCTGCGACTGCGTCTGCAACTGGGTCTGGTCGAGCTCGCGGGCGCTGATGAGCACCTGCCGGTACTTGTCGTCGATGATGTAGCGATCGATGTCGACATCGTTGAAGGAGTAATAGAGGCGGATCTCCTGGATCTGCGAGTAGGTGGAGAGGGCCGGCCGGGGCTCCCACAGACGCACGTTGTCGGTAGTGGCGGAGTTGGCTATGACACCAGCGGCCGTGAGTTCGGTATTGGCCTCGAGTGACACTTTCGTGATGTTTTCGAGGTTGAAGGCCCAGCGGGTCGAGTCGATGTTGTTCTTGATGTACTCGCTCTCGGCCGTGATCTCGTTGGGCGACACACGGTACTGCTGGACGATGGCCGGATAGGCCTTGCCGCCGATGGCCCAGGTCAGGAACATCACGGCGATGGCTATCGCGGGCAGGCGCCATCCCTTGTAGCGGATGTTGATGATGAAGAGCGCCGCGGCGATGAGCGACACGATGGCCAGGAAGTGCAGCACCGGTAGCGCAGCGTGCACGTCGGTGTAGCTCGCTCCGAAGGTGACGCCACGTGTGGAGTAGTCCAGTTCCCAGGTCTGCAGCATGTAGTCGCCGGCTTTCGCAACCATGGCCAGGGCGAAGATCGCCGAGAGGTGGGCCTTCACGTGGGGAGCGAGACTGACCCTGTTCTTGTCGTTGACCACCAAGGCCCGGTCGACCACGTAGGTGAAGGCCGCTGCAATGAAAGTGAACAGCAGCATCATTCCGACAAAATTCACCAGCATCGACCAGAGCGGCAAAGTGAACACGAAGAACGAGGCGTCCTTGCTGAAGAGGGGGTCGGAGTAGCCGAAGTCCACCTTGTTCAGGAAGAGGAGCACCTCCTCCCAGCGGCCGCTGTAGCTGACGCCGATGATGATGGTCAGCAGCAGCGAGACCAGCAGCACGATCCGGCCGGTCCAGCGCCGCTTGGTAGCCCATTCGAAGACGTTGCTCTCTTCGCCCTCGCTGACGGGGACCAGCTTCGGCGAGATCTTGCGGGCCAACCACAGGTTGCCGTAGAAGAACCCGAAGAAGATCACGGCGAAAAACAAGCCCACGCAGATGCGGGCCCAGATGGGGGTCCAGAAGACGTTCGTGTAGCCGAGCTCCTGATACCACCAATAGCCTGTGAAGATGCGCGAGATGAGGTTGGCCAGGCCGAACAGCACCAGCAACGCCAGCACCACGATCACCCCGCGGCGCACCGCGCCCGGCTTCATCCTGGTGAGCCGCTCCAACCAGTCCGGCCCGGCGTTCTGGGGCTTCTTGGCCTCGGGCGGTTTCTTGGCCTCTGGCGGCCTTTTGTCTTCGGCCGGCTGCTTGCGTTCTTCAGGTATCTCGGCCATCACAGAGCGTGCTCCAGCACGACGATGCTTCGTTTGGCAGGCAACATATCTTTAGTGACCTCCAGCGTAGAGCCGTTCTTGCGCTCCACATTCTCTTGTGTCTCCAGGAACGGTTCTACCCCCGCGATGGGGAAATCCACCTTGTCGGTCTTGTAGTGCATGGGCACGACGATGCGCGGGTTCAGGCTTTCGATCACCTGAGCGGCCTCCTTGTGGTCGATGGTGAAAAAGCCTCCAACGGGGATCAGTAACACGTCCACCGCGCCGATGGCCTCTACCATGGCCGCGTCGAGCGTGTGGCCGAGATCGCCCAGGTGCACCAGGCGGATGTCACCGTCGTCGACGACGATGATGGTGTTCTTGCCCCGCTTCTCGCCCCCGGCTTCGTCGTGAGCCACGTGCACGCCGGAGATGCGCACGGCCCCCACCGTCTCGGCTTCGGGGTGGACGAACACGAGAGGTGCGCCGGGGATGGTGTCGGTGGCGCAGTGGTCGTCGTGGGCATGAGTGGCTACCACCACATCCGCGGTCTCCTGGATCGGTCCGTATTTGACCGCTCCATCGAAGCACCCGTGCCGGTAGGGGTCGAGGATCACCCTGGTTCCGTCTGCCGCTTGAAGGAGGAAGGAAGAGTGGCCGAAGTACGTCAGTCTCATTGCGGTCGCCTCCGCTGGCTCTTGTGAGTCATGTCAGATGCCAGCATAGGTTAGCGGATTCGAGTAATGGGTAACAATACGCAAGCCCGGGAGGGTCACCGGCAGTATGTCCGCTCCCTCGGGTATGATGACGGCGACGATGCGGGGGCCGGATGATCGGCCCGGAAGCAGAGAAGGAGAATGCAATGAGTGATGGGACCGTCCAGGAAGTCGGCGCACAGGAATTCGACCAGATCGTGTCAACGTCCACCGTTCCCGTGGTGGCCGATTTCTGGGCCCCGTGGTGCGGCCCGTGCCGTATGGTAGGCCCCGTTCTGGAGAAGCTGGCCGCCGATCACGCCGATGCGGTGAAGGTGGTCAAGGTCAACGTGGACATGAACCAGGAGTTAGCGGCTCGGTTCGGGATCATGAGCATCCCCACGGTCATCATGTTCAGCGGAGGCGAGCTCCAGAAGCAGTTGATCGGGGCCCGCGGGCAGAAAGACTACGAGCAGGAGTTCGGGATCGTCTGATGGCTTCATATGATCTGAGATGTTGTTCTTGCGGTAAGGAGTTCGAGGTCTTCGTCCTTGGTTTTCTCAAGGACGAAGCCAAGGTCTGTCCTGATTGCGGGGGTCGCGAGGTCGAGCAGCGCTTCACCGGGTTCGGCGGGGTGATGGGCCTCGATTCGTCGTCGCAGTCGTGCTTCGGCAGCTGCGAGCCGCGCAGCTGCCAGACGGCCTCCGGCTTCAGCTGAGCGGGCTAGCGTAGGGGCCCGTGGGGCCTCCGGTCATTTCTAGAGAACTCCCGTGAGATAATCCCACCGTGCGCCGTTCTTCGGGACGGCGCCTGGCTGTGGTGCCACACGAGAAGGAGTTCCATGCACCCAGAGCTGTTCCACATCGGCGGCTTCACCATGAACTCATACGGGACCATGCTGGCCCTGGCGTTCATCTCCGCGGGCATCGTGGCCTACTGGCAGTTCAAGAAGCGAGGAGTCAAGCCCGACTTCGTCTACCCGCTGGTCATCGCCGCCGTCATAGGCGGCCTGCTCGGGGGGAAGATCCACTATCTCATCATCCATCCCGACGCGTGGCCGGAGAACATGCTGAGCGGCCAGGGCCTCGTCTGGTTCGGCGGTCTTTTCGGCGCCATCGCCGCGGTGGTGGTGGTCACGCTGGTCTCGAAGCAGAGGCTGGCTGCGATCATGGACTCGGGGGCGATAGCGGTTGCGATGGGCTACGTCTTCGGCCGTCTGGGGTGCTTTCTCAGGGGCTGCTGTTACGGGACGCCCACCGATCTCCCCTGGGGCATGTCGTTCCCGCAGGGGGTGCCGCCTACCCCGGAAGGCGTACATGTCCATCCTACGCAGCTCTACTCAAGTCTCGCCTCTCTGGTCATCTTCGCGCTGCTGGCATGGGTCATCGGCCCACGATTCAAGCGGGAAGGACCACTCATGTTCGCCTACGCGGTGCTCGCGGGCATAGAGCGGTTCTTGGTTGAGTTCATCCGTGCCAACCAGCCGGTGGTCTGGGGGTTGACGCAGCAACAGTGGATCGCCATCGCGATAGTGGTAGTGGGCGCCGTCGGGATGTGGTGGTTTGGGACTCATGGCCGGTTACGTCCGGTGGAACCTGGGAAGACAAAGGCCAAGGTGGTTGTCGCGCCGGCTGCGGCCGGTTCAGGCAAGAAGAAGGGTTGAGGCATGGCTCTGATGAAGCTTGCAAGACACCGGCGGGGTGCAAAAGCCGGTGGACTCAGGGCGCTGTTGGCGGGCGCTGCCCTGGTGCTCGGGGTGGTCGCCCTCGCGGGATGCGGCTCGAGCGCGACGGCAGAGACGCGGCCGGACGCGACGGAGTCTACCTCCTCCGCATCAACGGGCGGGTCAACGGGCGGGGGCGGGAAGCTGGACTTCTCGGGGAAGACCCTCGACGGGACGGACGTGTCCTTGGGCGGATACCGAGGGAAGCCGCTGGTACTGGCCTTCATGGCCAGCTGGTGAGGCTCCTGCGGGGAGGAAGCTCCCGAACTCGATAGGTTCTATCGAGAACACAGCGACAAAGCAGAACTCCTGGTGATGGCCGTGAGCGACACCAAGGATGCAATGAAGCAGTTCCTCAAGGCCGGAGGCTGGGACTTCCCGGTGATGATGTGTCCCGACGAAGTCGCCATGGCATACGGGGTGCAATACATCCCCGCGGTGTTCGTGCTCGACTCCAGCGGGCAGATCGCGGCCAACCCCACCGGCCTTGTCAGCGCCGAAGACCTGGCGGAATTGGTGGAGGGCCTGTAGAGAGTCATCGCTGGTCGGGACTGCCGGCGGCTGTCGAGCGCGGCAGGAACTGACCGGTTTGGCGAGACGTCCTAGCGCAGTCGGGGCTGGTAACCAGGACAGGGGGTAGGCCATGTCGACGCAAGAGAAGCGCAGGTCGTGGGCGGTCATTGCCGCCGTTCTCGTTCTCATCGGGGCGGCCACGATGGGTCTCGCCGGTTGCGGGGGCGAGGATGCAGCCACCACCACCGGTGACGATGGGCGCCCCGCAGCCACCCCTGTTACTGCCGCCCCTGCGGTCAGCACCACGTGGGCTGCGCCGGCGACGACGGTCGCGGGTGGCGCCGCGGGCAGCCACTACCAAGGTGAGTCCCCCGCCTACGACTCGTCCTACGCGGGCTCCGACCAGGCGCTGGCCGCCTCACTCACGGCGATCGAAGCGGCTTCGGGCCAGAAGATCATCAGTGACGCCCAACTGGAAATAGAGGTCGAGCAGGGTAAGTTCCAGACCGTCTTCAACCAGGCCGTGGGTCTCGCGAACCGCTACGCGGGCTATCTGGTCAACTCCAACGCGCACGCCAGTGGCGAAGAAGACAGCATGAGAAGCGGCAGCGTGTCCATCAGGGTCCCGAGCAAGTCGTTCAATGACGCCTTCCTAGACGCGAGCAAGCTTGGCACTCTGAAGGATCAAGATCTGTCCGCAAATGATGTGACCGAGGAGTACGTCGATCTGCAGGCTCGCATCCAGAGCTCGGAAGCGAACGTGGCCTCGCTGCTCGAGCTGCTGGGCAAGGCCAAGACCGTCGACGAGATCCTGTACGTGAGGTCGGTGCTCAACTCCGCGCAGCAAGAACTGGAGTCGCTGAAGGGCCGCATGCGCTACCTGGAGGAGCACACCAGCTACTCCACCATCACTATGAGCATCTACGAGGTGGGCGTGGAAGCCGTGGACGAGGAGAGCTGGGGCTTCGTGGCCGCCCTCAAGGATGGGGCGCGCAATCTGGTGAAGGCCTTCAGCGCCATCGTGAGGGCTCTGGGCATAATCATCCCGGTCTTGATAGTAGTGGGCATAATCGCCTACATCGTCTACCTGATCATCCGGGCGATCGCCCGGCGCAACCGGGCCCGTGAAGAGGCTCGGTACCAGCCGCGTCCCGAGCAGGGGTGGCGGCCGCAGCAGGGCTGGCCGGCAAATGCACAGCCGGGCGCTCCTCAGCAGGGCGGCGTGACGCCGGCTGCGCAGGCCGGCGCACCGGAACAGCAGGGTGCGGGTGAGCCGGGAGAGCCCGGCAAGCAGGGCTGATCGCCCATAAGAGTCGCACGCCGCGGGGAGCACCGATGTGGTGCTCCCCGCGCCCCCAGTGTATACTCCCCACTTCGCGCCGGGCTGTCCGATGGCGCGAGTACAATTCTATACAGCACCCCTGCTCCGGCAGCGAGGCCGGGGCCGTCTAGACCGTAGGAGGTGACCCAAACTGAACAGCTATGAGCTGGTTCTGATTCTGCGCACTGATGTGACGGATGAAGAACGAACCACGGTGCTCGATCGCACCAAAGAGATCATCACGGGTGACGGAGGCGTCATCGTGAAGATCGACGAGTGGGGCAAACGGCGTTTGGCGTACGAGATCAAAGACTCCCTCGACGGCGTCTACTACATCTGGTACTTCCAGGCCACGCCCAAGACGCTCGACGAGGTGACCCGGGTTCTCGGCATCACCGACACCGTTCTCCGCTACATGCCCATCAAGCACGAAAAACCCTTTGGTCCGATGGCGCCTGCGGCCGCTCCGGCAGAGCCGACCGAGCCGGCCGCTCCGGCTGAATCGGCCGCTCCGGCTGAACCGGCCGCTCCGGCCGAACCGGCCGCTCCGGCTGATCCGGCGCCTGTCGAAGAAGACTAGTCGAAGGAGCAGAGATGGCTCGTGGTATCGCACACGTGACTTTGGTAGGCAACCTGACCCGCGACCCCGAGCTCCGTCAGACCCCGAACGGCACCTCCGTGTGCCAACTGGGCGTGGCGGTGAACTCCTCGTACAAAGACGGCTCCGGCCAGTGGGTCGAGAAGCCCAACTTCTTCGACGTGGTGGTGTGGGGACAGCAGGGCGAGAACTGCGCCCGGTACCTCACGAAGGGCCGCCAGGTGGCGGTCGACGGCCGTCTCGACCAACGGACCTGGGAGGCCCAGGACGGCGGCAAGCGCAGCAAAGTCGAGGTCATCGCCGACACGGTGATGTTCATCGGCGGGCAAGGCGAGACGCGTGAGCCAGTCAACCGCGGAGGGGCCCAAGCCCCGTCCGGCGGCGCGGCTGCGCAAGATGATTTCAGAGATATCGATTTCGGGGGCGACGACATCCCCTTTTAGTCGGGCCCCAAGGAGGTAGACACAGTGGCGAATCTCAAGAAGCCGCCGAGGCGCACACGGCCCACTACGGGCAACCGCCGGCGCAAGTACTGTTTTTTCTGCAAAGAAGGCGTAGAGCAAGTCGACTACAAGGATTTCGGCACGCTCAGGCGTTTCATGTCCGAGCGGGGCAAGATCCGCTCGCGTCGTACCACCGGCGCCTGCCGCCGTCATCAGCGGCAAGTGGCCGTGGCGATCAAGCGGGCCCGCGAGGTCGCGCTTCTGCCCTACAGCAGCCGCTAGAGCATCGCCGGCTCGCGCTTTACGTGAGATATACGAGGAGTGACTATGGAGATAATCCTACTTCAGGACGTTGACAAGCTTGGCGAGAAGGGCGAAGTGGCGACGGTGTCCGAAGGATACGCACGCAACTACCTCCTGCCGCGCAAGCTGGCGGAGAGGGCCACGCCGGGCCGCATCGCCCAAGTCCGCAAGATGATGGAAGAGAAGGTGGCGCAGGTCAGGCGCGAGGCTGAGCGGGCCGACGAGACCAGAGACCTGCTGTCCAAGACTGTGCTCACTGTCGCGGCCGCCGTGGGCACCGGCGACCGGTTGTTCGGGTCGGTGACCAGTCAAGACATCGCCGACGCCATCTATGCGGCGCGTAAGATCCGCATCGATAAACGCAACGTCGATCTGGAGGAGCCCATCAAGACGGCGGGTGCGCACATGGTCAAGGTGCACGTGCACGCCAGCGTCGAACCGGCCGAAGTGAAGGTCATCGTGGCCCCGGAGGAGCAGAAGGCCTAGCAGGGCGCTGAGAAGTGACGTCGCGCCGCCAGCGCATCTTGACGGCCGTGGCTTCGGTTCTCAGCGGCCTCCTAGTCGCCTCGTCCCGGGGGAGAGAGGGGCGCTCGTGGAAATGAAGGCCGGCGGCGGAGGTAACGGAGGCCAGAGTCGGGACGACTACGTCCTGCCGCAGAACCTCGACGCGGAGTTGTCGGTCCTGGGCGCCAGCATGCTCACGCCCAACGTCATTCCCGGCGTCAGCGAGATCATCCGGCCGCATCACCTCTACCGCCAGGCTCATCAGCGCATCTTCGAGGTGATCGAAGACCTCTTCTCGCGGGGCGAGCCGGTCGACCCCATCACCGTCTGCGAGGCGCTGGCCAACCGAGCCCTCCTGGAGGCAGTGGGCGGAAGGTCCTACGTCCACAGCCTGGTCACCGCCGTGCCGGCTGCGACCAATGCCCGCCACTACGCCGAGATCGTCAGGGAGAACTACTACCTACGCTCGCTCATCAGGGTGGGGGGCGAGATCACCGAGATGGCTTACCAGCGGCAGCAGCCCCCGCTGGAGCTCATCGACCGGGCGGAGCAGATGGTCTTCGACATCTCCCAGACCCGAGTGACGGGCGACTTCGAACCATTCAGCGAGCTCATCGACGCCAACTACGCCGAGCTGGAGAGGGCCGCGACCGAAGGGCACTCCACCATCGGCTGTCAGACCGGCTTCCGCGACCTCGACGCCAAGATCGGCGGGTTCCAGCCCTCGAACCTGGTCATCCTGGCCGCCCGCCCGTCGATGGGCAAGACGGCCTTCGCCCTCAACGTGGCCCGCAACGTAGCCGTGGACCAGCAGAAGTCCGTGGCTGTGTTCAGCCTGGAGATGTCCAAGCTGGAGGTGGCCACCAGGATCATGTGCTCCGAGGCGCGCGTGGACCTGTGGCGGGTCCGCCAGAGTGTCATGCAGCCCAGGGACTGGAGCGACCTCGCCGCAGGCTGCACCGCACTGCATAACGCCCCCATCTTCATCGACGAAAGCTCCTCGCTCAATCTCATGGAGATCCGGGCG
>JAFGIH010000409.1 GCA_016929985.1 Thermoleophilia bacterium
ATCGACTCTCGCATCCGTTCTTCCGTCGTCATGCCCAGCATCGGGGGGTGGGAGCGCGGCCTGGAGTTGCCCGGCTCTGTGGTCGAGATCAAAGGATCGCGGTTCGAGGTGCCGCGCTCTCTGCGGGCTATCGCTGAGATCGGTTCTTCCTGGACCCGGTATTCGAAGTACTCATCGAGTCTGGATGCGCACGAGGCGGCCCGAGGATCGGTGTCGCGGGCGTGGCCGAGTGGTGTGTTGGGTGGACGGCCGGACACCCTGGTGTGGGTCGGCAATGGCGGCAACAACAACGAATAGAGAGGTTGTAGACACATGTGGGAGGAAATCACGTCGACTTGGCAGGGGATGCTCTCCTCTCTGACCTGGACCGAGGCCATCATAGCTCTCGCGTTCTCGGTGGTCTTCTCGCTGGTGGTCTATTTCATGTACCAGCTGTTCTACGGTTCGAGGCATATCGGAGCCGGCGTGCACCGCATGTTCCTCATCGGTGGACCGGCGATCACCGTGCTCTTCTTGGGCATCCAGACCTCCATCCCCCTCTCCCTGGGCCTCTTGGGCGCGTTGTCCTTCGTACGTTTCCGGACCCCGGTCAAGGATCCGGCGGAGATCGGCTTTCTACTGCTGCTCATCGCCTCGTCCATCGGGGCGTCGTCGGGGAACTTTCTGCTCATCGCACTGCTCTTCGTGGCCACGTTCCTCGTCTTGGGGGTCAAGTGGCTCGTACGTGATCGCGCCGCCGTAGGATCCCGGGGCAATCTGATGCTGTCTTTGAGCCAGGCGGAGTTCGACCAAGTCGAAGGCAAGCTCAAGGGCTTCCTGAGCGGGCGTCTGAAGAGCCTGTCGCTTCAGTCGATGTCGGTGGTCGATAGTCGAGTAAACCTCCAGTACCAATACAAGCACCAGCCGGCCCTCGATTGGACGGCGTTCGTCGGTGAGCTGAACCAGGAGATGGCTCCGGCCACGGTGGAGGTTTTTGTGGGATGAGTCTTCTCCGTCGAGGTCCATCAGGAAAGGGCAAGGAACAAGCGTCATGAAAAGACTTCCACTTGCAGTTGCTGTCCCGGTCGTCGCGCTCGCCCTCGCCCTCGGTGTGGCGGGTTGTGGCGGTGGGGCCGACACGACGGATGGTGCGTCGGAGAGCGTGACCACGACCGTGTCGGCGCCGGTGGAGACAACGACATCCACCGAGGCCGAGGGCCAGGCCGGCACGGTTCAAGAGACGCTGACGGCGGTCACCTATCCTGGGCCGCTCACGCTCGTCTACGACGAGAACGATCTCGACGCCTCCTGGGATGAATCGAAGGCTTCGTTCATCACCCTCGCCGACGGAGCCATCCGCTTCGATGGCGCCGGCGCCGAGACGGATTCACCCCCGGGCGGCGACCGCCTCACGATCAGAGCTGCCGGCACCTATGTGGTCGCCGGAACGGTGGGCGACGGACAGATCGTCGTCGATGTGGAGGAGACCGGTGTGGTCCGGCTCGTGCTGAACGGAGCGGATATCACGTGCTCATGGAGTGCGCCCATCTACGTCAAGAACGCCGAGAAGGTCATCCTGGTTCTGGCCGATGGCACGGATAACGCTGTGGCTGACGCGCAATCCTACGAATACGAGGATGCCGAGTCCGACGATCCCAATGCAGCCATCTTCAGCGACACCGATCTCACCATCAACGGTACCGGTCGCCTGAGGGTGACGGCCAACTACAACGATGGGATCACAAGTAAGGATGATCTCAAGATCGTGAGCGGCGAGTTAATGATCGACGCTTTCAATGATGCCATCAAAGGCAAAGATTCTCTCGGCATCGGCGAGGCTACCCTGTCTGTGACTTCTGGGGGAGACGGGCTCCAGTCCACCAACGACACAGATGCGGACAAGGGTTTCATCTGCATATCGGGTGGCCGTATCGACATCACCGCCGGAGCGGACGGCATTCAAGCGGAGACCACGCTGCTGGTGACCACCGGCGATATCATGGTCAGCACCGGAGGCGGCAGCGCGAACAGCAGGGGCCAGACGTCAGATACCCCTGAGTCCACCGCCACCGCTGAGTCCGACAGCGCCAAGGCGCTCAAAGCCGGCAGCGCCGTCTTCATCGAGGGTGGGACCATCACCGTCGACTCCTCCGATGACTGCGTCCATTCCAACAACACGGTGGAGATAGATGGCGGGACGCTGACGCTCACCTCCGGCGACGACGCCATACATGCCGACAGCTCCCTTACCATAAACGGCGGCGAGATCGACGTCATGAAGTCATACGAGGGTCTGGAGAGCGCGGTCATCACCATCACCGGCGGCACGATGTACATCGTGGCGAGTGACGATGGCGTCAACGTAGCCGGGGGTGTGGACGCGTCATCCATCAGCGGCCGGGCAGGTCAGAACGCTTTCGCTCCTAACGAAGACAACCATCTTCACATCGAGGGCGGATATGTCTATGTGGACGCCATGGGCGATGGCATCGACAGCAACGGCTGGATCGAGATGAGCGGCGGGACGCTCATCGTGAACGGCCCCACCAACAGCGGCAACGGAGCGATGGACTACCTGGGCGAGTGGAAAGTCACTGGAGGGTACGTCGTGGCGGTGGGTAGCTCGGGCATGGCCCAGGCACCGAGTGCGTCCTCGACGCAACACTCCATCTTCGTAGGCTTCGACCAGATGCAGGCCGCCGGGACCCTGATCCACGTGGAAGACGAGGCCGGCGTGTATGTGCTCACCTTTGAACCCGCGAAGCAGTACCAGTCCTTGGTCCTGTGCTCACCCGATTTGGCCGAGGGGGAGACTTACACTGTCTCTCTGGGAGGTGGTACCACCGGCACTGAGGCCGATGGGGTCTACTCAGACGGAGCGTATACGGGCGGGACAGAGTACGTCACACTCACCCTTTCGGGCGCAGTGACCTCCGCCGGGACCACCGGCGGGATGATGCCGGGTGGCATGCAGGGGGGCGGCGCGTGGCCGGGAGGCGGTACCCGGCCCGATGGAGGTACGCGGCCCGATGCCGGCACCCGTCCGTAGTGACACGACGGACGTCACCCCTGGTACCCCCGATGTCCCTGGCAGACGCGAAGGCAGTACACGGCATGACCGGTAGGGCCTATGAGCGCCATGGGGGGAAAGCCGTCGGAGTAGGCCTCCGTTTTCGGCTGTCACCGCTGGGGAACATAGCGTCCAAGGACCGCCTCGGGGGACAGGAACTCTCTTGGACGGTCTCTCGTCGACCTCGAGGAATGCTGTTGACGCCTGTGTGACTTCGAGACCGGAGAGGTGATATCCATGAGGCGATCACGACTCGTCATCGTTGCAGCCCTGTTGATCGTGGCCTGCGTATTGCTTCCCGCCCAAGGGGTGCAGGCGGGCGCCTGGGCTCCCGTCCAAGGCGGGAATGTCCACTACCGCGCAGTCGACTTCTTCGATGCTGTGCGTGGATGGGTAGGCGGAACCACCTACATCCCTGAGGGCATGGTCGGCTTCGAGGATACGGGCATCATCAGCCGCACCGGCTCGGCGGGGAGTGAGTGGGAACCGGTGAGCAGTCACGAGACCGGTCCGAACACGTCTGCCGGATGGAACTTCCTAACGGTCGTCGCCCTCGATTTCACGGACGATGTTCACGGTTGGGCTACTCTCGATGACGGAACCATCCTCGTCAGCACCAACGGGGGTATCTCGTGGACGGTGCAGGCTGAGGGTTCCTCCGGGTATGCGGACAACAACTGGAGCTACCCGGGTCTTTCTATGGCTGACCTCACGCACGGGGTCGCGGTAGGGGGCTGGGTGGGCTTCATAGGCTCTCCGCAGCCGCGGGTCGCCTATACGGCGAACGGGATCGACTGGCAGACGGCTGAGCTCTCCACCTACAAGGGAGCTGCTCTCGAATCGGTGCACATGGTCGATG
>JAFGIH010000410.1 GCA_016929985.1 Thermoleophilia bacterium
CGACATCGCCGACCGGCATGACGACTACCTCGAGGAAGCCTATTCGGCGATCGCAGATCCAGACCGATGAGCTCGTCCCTGAGTGAGCGAGAGGGCCGACGGGTCCATCTGAGCGCGACCGCTCCACCAGCCGGGTAGCGCGGAATATCCCCTCGCGTTAGTGCGCCGCTCAGCGAACCGCACCCGGGGAAGCTACCAGTTGCCGCCGGCCCCTTCCGCACCTGCGGCGCCGGCAGGTTCGATCCATTTGTAGATGTAGAGGATCTCCCCCCATGCCCCGGGGGAGGCGCCGGAACTGACCCGGGCGCGAAATACGCCCATCGCGCTAGGATCTTGAGGGACGCCCAGGCTGATCCTGAGCACCTCCACAGTCTCCTTGCCGGCCGCCTGCTCACCCTTCGCCAGGACCGGTGCGGTGACCGACACGCCCTCCCCCGCCCCGGATGCTCCGGTCACGTCCCCCAGTAGGTCCTGGATGGAGAAGTTGGCAACCTTGCTGTTGATCGCATTGGTGCCCCCGTCAGCGGTCACATAGGCGCGCACCGTGATGGTGTACGTCTCTCTGGGCACGATCCTCTCGGGGAAGGGAGTCCATTCGCACTTCTTAGCGTAAGAATTGGGGTTTGACGGGTAGGGTGGCTTGTCGGCGTAGTAACAGTCTATGGTCTCGTAGTGCATCTCCAGACTGTTCGCGGCGACGGTCACGCGGATGTTGGTGTCGAAGCTGCGAAACAGCTTCTTGTCTTCGTCGGCCCACGTTATCGGCGAGCCAGGATCGGTGAATGCCTGTGCGTAGGGCTCAGAGTTGGTCCGCGTATCGATCAGCTGCCAGTGGCCGCGATCCTTCCACCAGTTAGGGTCGTATGGCCTCTGACCGTTCTCGTCGTACATGGAGTTGTATCGTGAGTCACTGGGGTCGGTCTTGTATTCGAAGTGATCTAGAAGCTTCCCGGTGTTCTTGCCCGTGAACAAGTCGCCCTCGTCACCGATGAGGTAGAGCGCGTCTCCGATGACCACCTCTCCCCACACATGGCCCTGACCTGGGTCGCCGATCGTGTGACCGTAAATGGCCTTAGCGGCGAAACCCCTGGCTCGGAACACGCTGACCGCGACGTTGGTGGTGTCGGTGCAGTCCCCGGAGAGAGGCCCCCGCAGCGGCGTGCCTTTGGTGAAGGACTGGGCTGGCGTTTGCCAGTTGGAGCCTTCGCTGACCGTGTATCTCATGCCGACGACGCCGTCAGTGCCTGTGAAGGCGAGCCTACATGTCTGCCCCTTCGCGTTGGCCTCGGCTATCCAGGCCGCCAGATCGGGATCGTCAAGCGCCTTGGTCTCGTTGGTGCCTTTGTTCTGTAGCACCGCTCTGTCGGCCTGGTCCCGGACGATCGGATCGTTGGGAGTGATGAAGTCACCGGCGCGTCCCTCGGAGACGGGGTCGCTCGTGACCCATTCGCTTCCCATCCACCATCTGACCGCCACCACGATTCCTGTGCCGACAACGCCTCCGACCACGCAGGCCCCCAAGATGCTTCCTTGCACTTCCTGCAGCCGGACGCTCACCGTCCTTCTTTCGAGGTCGACCGTGCCGCCGGTCGCCATCCAAGCCTCTCCGTCCCAGTAGGCAACGGCTATCCTGTCGGGGTCGATCTCTTGGGGCCCGAATCCGAGGTCGTAGCGAAGAGTGACGGTGACGGGCTCGAGGAAGCTCGTTCCGGCCGGGCCGAGGTCGTACGTGGGGCCGATCGCCACCGCTTCCACGGCCTCAGGGTGCGCATTGGCGGACGCGTCCCTCTTGAAAGGGGCGTCCAGCCGGGTGAGGACGATACTGGTGTCCGACGCGACCGCGCCCTCTGGGATGTCGACGGTGATGAAGCCGCCTTCGATAATTGCTCCGTCTGCGGTCACCGTGGCACTCTCGATCTCGGTGAAGGGGACATCGATGACGGTGGGAGCCTGCGCCGTCACCTCGATGAGCGGCGGCGTGGCGGCGGCCGTCTCGGCGTCCCCTCCCTCATCTTGGCCGTAGAAGGCCCCGAAGTAGATTCCCAGACCGGCGCCGACCAGTATCAGCGCGGCCAGCGGCATTGCCCAGGCGAGCCAGGCATGCTTCACTCGGGCCGGGTAGGCGGCGGGTGGGTGACTGATGGGTTGTCGGCCGGCGGCGGGCGTTTGAACGGCCGGTACAGATGGGGCGAAGATGCCCTGGACCTGTCCGGCCGGGACCCACTGGGGGAGGGTCGAGTGCCAGACCGGGTCGGCCGGGGTCAGCGCGCCGCTCTGGGCCGCTGAAACCAACGCCTGCCACGTGAGGGGCCCCATCTGCTGCCCGGCGGGCGCCCCCGCCTTGAGGTAGTACCATCCCGATGCCGTGGAGCCCGCAGTCATCTCAGCCCCTCTTTCTTGCTCGGTCCGTGCTCCGGCGCACGCGAGTCCGCTCTTCGCGCCGCCGCTTCTCGTCCCGCCCCTCAGCCCGCCTTGTGCGCCTCCCAGGTGTACTCTCCCCACCAGCCCGGGAGACCCCATTCCGCGCGATACGTGCCGTTGATGGACAAGCCGCCGTCACCCTCGGTCACAGCTCCCGTGAAGGCGTAAGTTCCCGTGCCAACATTCTTCCCGAGCATCACGATAGGCATAGAGAGCACGAAGGAGATGTTGCCGCCCTCATAGGTGAGCGGGGCCGAGGTGTCCATCGTCTGGACGGTGCCTCCTCCGGCATCGACCGTGATGGTCAGGGTGATCTCACCGCTCTCCGGTGGTGCCGAGACCGAAAGTCCCTCCTGAGGCGGAATCTCCCACGCCGTCAGCTGCCACGTGCCGCTCCACTCTCCAGCCAGCTCGGCCAGGGGGGGATGGGGGTCCACCAGGCCCAGCTCGGCCAGTTTGGCCTGATAGGCCTCTTGGCCGTTGCTGTACCACTCGAAGATGAGATCGGCGACCCATTGGCGGGGCAGCAGCTTGCCCCGGTCCTTGGGGTCGGCAACGTCGTAGTCGGTGGCGTCCACCAGCTCGAACCGCCCCGCGTCGCGTTTGACCGTCTCGACCATGTTGCCCAGGCGGTTCATGAGCATTTCCAGGTCGTCGTGCCCGGAGTACATGGGATTGGAGTAGCTGCGCTCCAGGAGACCCTTCTCGCGGAACAGCTCCATGAGGTCAAGGGTGTCGGCCTGTATCTTCTCGATGTCGGCTTTGCGGGCTAACCGTTCGTCGAACTGTCGCCTGACGTGTTCGATCCCCTCGTCGCCGATGGCGTTCCACTCGTCCTCGGTGAGGTCGCCCGGGTCGAGACCCCTGGCATCGCAGTACGATTGGACGTAGTCGTACCGGATCTTGGCGCCGAGCCCCCTCATGTGGCTGCTGAGCTGCTCGAAGTCGCCGGCGTCCACCGAGTAGCCCCACCAGCCTCCCTC
>JAFGIH010000411.1 GCA_016929985.1 Thermoleophilia bacterium
AGGGGATCATCGGTGGCTACACCAACGGCGATTTCGGTCCGAACGACCCCGTGAAGCGTCAGCAGTTCGCCAAGATGGCCGTGCTCACCGGCGCCTACCCGGTCTCGGAGAGCGATGTCTGCTCCTTCACTGACGTGGTCGCGGGCGGCGCCGGCACTCTCTTCCCCGACAACTACATCGCCGTGTGTGCCGCCAAGGGCATAACCAAGGGCAAGACTGCGACCGCCTTCGATCCTTACAGCTTCATCACCCGCCTTCAGGTGATAAGCATGGTCGTGCGGATGGCCGACAACCTGCAGCCGGGTCTTCTGACCGCGGTGCCCGAGGATCTGGCCCTCAGGGTCGGCTGGGCCGACGACCCCACTCACGGGGCCAACGCCGCCCGGGCCGACTACAACGGGCTGCTGGCCGGACTGGACCTGTCCATACTGACCCCCACCGGGCACATGAGCCGCGGCGAGGTCGCGCAGGTTCTATACAACCTTCTTGGCAAGCTCACGGGCGGGACAACGACGACCACCACGACCGAGTCGACCACCACGACCACCACCGCGCCCGCGGACTACGAGAATCTGGGCGGCATACTGACCTCCGCGCCGGCAGCCTGTTCCTGGGGGGAAGGCCGCCTCGATGTCTTCGTCCGGGGGATCGCTGGCAATGTGTGGCACAAGTGGTATGGACCCGGCGGATGGTCGGCCTGGACGGATCTTGGCGGTTTCGTCAAGGCCGGTACCGACCCTGCGGCCGTCGCCTGGAGTGACTCAGCCGGAGGTCATTTCGACGTGTTCGTCATCGGACCGAACGACCACATCTGGCAGAAGGGGTGGACCGGCAGCGCGTGGTCGGATTGGAAGGACTTGACGTTCATCAGCGATGTCCCCGCGTCCAGCCCTGCCGCGGCGTTCATCCCGGGGTTTGGCTGGATTAGTGGCATGACGTATCTGGTCTTTGCGGCGGCCGACGGTAGAATCCGGTTGGTCGCGTACGAGGCGTCGGTACTCCCGGTCAGCGCACTCAAGCAGTTGTCGGTGGGCGGTGCTGTGCAAGTGGGATCATCGCCCGCGGTTGCCGGTCTCCTGGAGGTGTTCGTCCGAGGAACCGACGATGCTCTCTGGCACGGTCGGCCGCCCGATGAAGGTGACCAGTTGATTTGGACGAGCCTAGGCGGGGTCCTTACATCCAGTCCTGCCGCCTGCGTGTGCGACGGGCGCCTCGAGGTGTTCGTCCGTGGTCTGGACAACGCCCTCTGGCAGAAGACCTACACCAGCAGTTGGTCCGACTGGAAGAGCTTGGCAGCTGGGGCGGTCGCGTCCTCACCAACGGCCACCTCGTGGGGCTCCAACCGCATCGACGTGTTCGTCACTGGTACCGATCTTGCCCTGTGGCACAAGTGGTGGGACGGGACTGAGTGGCGGCCGTAGCCGTGGCGCCGACAGCCCTTCGCAGGGTCGACATCCATTAACGGGCATTTCTGAAGCTGCTCCGGTCAGTCTGGCCACCGCAAATGGAGGCGACGCATGCAGGGGCGAACGACACCGGCGAGAGTAGCAGCTGTCTTGCTGCTTATGGCCGGGATGTCCGCGGCGTGCTGTACCTCCGGTGGGCTCGGGGAAGCGGCGCAGGCCTACCCCGCCGGCCCGAGTGCCTCGGCCGCCCTCACGCCCGCCGTCACTTCCGGCGCGTTCACACCAAAGCCGTCCAACGGCGGTCCCCTAGCCGGCTTCACCATTGCCGATCGGGAGTTGACCGAGTTCCATCGGATCAACTACGACACTGCTCACGCCGACGTGGCGCTGGACGTGAACGGAGACGAAGTGCTGGTGATGCAGAACTCACGCACCGACTACGTCGATCTGCTTCCCTTGGCGGCGTCGACCACTCCCACCACGGAAAGCGGCGCAGGCTACCTGGGCACCGGCCATCTTCCCCTGCTGCGGCTTTTCTACGACAGCGGATCGCCCATCGGGTTCGAGGGCGGAGTCCACATCTCAGGGAACGCCCCCGGCTACGCTCTGATCTCCACGCATCAGGAGCCGGACGGGCCCGACAAGAACTGGTTGGATCGCTCCATTGTCCTGGTCCGGCTGGATCCGAGCGCTCCTCAGGTCTACTACGTGGCCAAGATCCACAACGTCACCCAGGAATACTGGGAGGAGACCCACGCCACCATCTCCAATGACGGCCACACGGTCGTGTGGGCGGCCAACTTCGGGGTCGACGTCGGAGAAGAGAGTCCTTATCTACTGCGGCTCGATCTACCCTAGCGGCGATTTGGTCGCAGCCTAGCTAGAGCAACTCCAGGAAACTCTCCATAGCCTGCCTGGACTTCTCCTGCTGCGCCCCTCCGCGGCCGAGCGCGTCGCCGTCGATGGCTAAGAAGGGGATGCCCGCCTCCATGAAGGCAGCCCGCACCACCGGCACCGAGCCCAGCCCGTGCCGGCAACCCCAGTGGTTGAAATGCACCGCCCCATCGACCTTGAGTTGCTTGGCCAGCGCGACGGTCAGCCGGGCCCGACGCGCCGAGCTGCCCCACATGGAGTTGTCGGTAAGCCGCCTCGCGAGCCCCGGGAAGGGGTCGTCGGGATCGACGGTCTCCAGGTGCATCTGGCCCATCTCCTCGAAGATCACCACGGCATCGCGTTCTCGCAGCATGTTGAAGATCTCGGGATCGTGATGAGGGACTGTGTGTAACCAGAGGAGGCGCTTGAGCCTGCGGCCCCCGTCGAGCACCGGGGCCATGAGGTCGCTCCGGCCCCGTTCGGTGAGCAGACGCTCGAAGTCCTTGGCGCCGTGCTCGGTGCCCCACAGAAGCTGTCCGAGAAACACGGTGGCGAAGGTGAGACGCCCGTCCATCTCCAGACGCCCGGCCAGGCGTTCGGCCATGATGTGGCCCCAAGCGGCCGAGGCCCGGTTGGAGAGCTCGATGGCCTTCTTGAGGTTGGGCTTGAGGCCGGTCCAGTGCCTGATGTCCTCGTGCAGTACACGCATCTGCTCGGCCACGTCGGCGACCACCTCGGGCGACGCCTCGCCCTCGTCGGGTGGCAGCGGCACACGGATCTCACGGAAAGGCACGTTGTGGCGGACGGCCAGCATCTCAAGCAGGCATTCCTTGCCCAGACAGAGCGGCGTGGTGCCCAGGCACATCGACGGAGCGGGCAGCATGTCGTTCTCCACCGCGGCCAGGGCGATGCGGTGGTAGCTGCAGACGTCGCGCGCCAGCGGCATGCGCGCGGCCGCCGACTCGACCGCCTCGCGTAGGTCGGTGCCGGTGAGGGTGGCGGAGCCGAGCTCCGGGATCATCGGAGTGAGCTTGTAGGATGTCAAGAGCTCGGTGGGGAACAGGTACGACACCCAGGGGACGATAGCGCCAGGCTTGAAAAGATCGAGAGACGCACTCAGAGCGTGGAGATCCATGTACCGGCGGGCGGTGCGGGATTGCATCGCCTTCCAGCGGGTCTGGGCCAGGAACGCGTTGCGCATCAGCGAGGCGCCGAAGGAATCACCGGTGACGTCGGCCATGCCGGGCATAGGTCAGTCCTCCTTCCGCAACGGCGATGCAGGCCCGCACATGACGGTCACTCCCGTGCTCCGTCGAGGTCGCCTGCCCCGTCGCCGAACAGGTCGTCGTCGTCCAGGTCGCCGAGCAGGTCGTCGTCGAGTAACTGGGCTTCTAGGAAGGCCTCCACACGGGTGCGCAGTGGCCCGTTTGCGTCGAAGGGGAAGTCCACCTCGATCTCCAGATAGGGCAGGCCGCGTTCCTTGGCCAGCTGGGCCACCAGCAGAGCGTCATAGGCGCCGGGGTCGCAGAAGCTCTGCCGGGCGTAGATGACCGACGACGGGCGGGCCAGGTCGAGCCGGCGGGCGAGATAGTCGCGGCGGTCGGTGGTGGAACGGCGCGGGCACATGCCGACCTCGAGCAGGTGGGCAGCCAGCGCGGCATGATCGGCGGGCGCCGCGTCCTCAGCCGGCGCGGTGTCGGCGGCGCTCCCGGCCGGCGTGGTTCCGGCCGCCAGCGCTCTCCAGCGGTCGGGCGACGTGCACGATTCCAGGCCTGAGACGTGCGCCCCCAACTGTCCGATGAGGCGCAGCAGCGAGTCGTCGGTGAGCGGACCGGCCACCACGAAGACCCCTCCGTGTTGTGGCGTCACGGGGTAATCGAGGGCTGGGCCGGTGCCGGGCTCGGCGGCAGCAGAGGACTCGGGGGCCGGTGAAGTCGTGGGGCGCGCCGCCCCGGCGGGCAGCTGCGCGCTCAG
>JAFGIH010000412.1 GCA_016929985.1 Thermoleophilia bacterium
TCCCGGGTATGTTCTGCACCCCGATTATGTGCACTTGGCCATGGTCGTAGACCTCGCCGGGCTTGGTGAGCGCGCAGTTGCCTCCCTGGTCCACCGCCACGTCGACGATCGCCGAGCCGGGCGCCATCGACTCGACCATGGACGCCGTCATCAGGATGGGCGCCACTTCACCCGGCACCAGCGCGCTCAGGATGACGGCGTCCGCCTGGGTCAGCAGCGGCCCAAGTGCCTCCCGCTCCTTCTCCAGCCATTCCTCGGGCAGCGCTCTTGCGTACCCGCCTGCGGCCAGAGCCAGCCCATCGGGTACCTCGAAGCCCTCTACGGTCGCCCCCAGGCTGGCGGCGGCCTCACGAGCCTCGGCGCGTATGTCTATGCATTTCACCACGGCTCCCAGGCGTTTGGCCGTGGCGATGCTCTGCAGGCCGACCACTCCGGCTCCCACCACCAGGAACGTGGCCGGCTTCACGACGCCTATGGCGGTCCCGATCATAGGCACGAACTTGGGCAGGGCGCTGGCCGCCATGAGCACCGACTTGTAGCCGGTCACGGTACTCATAGAGGTCAGCGCGTCCATAGCCTGGGCCCGCGAAGTGCGAGGGATACCGTCCATGGTGAAGGAAGTGACCCGGCGTTCAGCCAGTGTCCGGATCATGTCGTGATTGGAGGGCGCCGCCGGATGCAGGAAGGTGATGAGTACCGAGCCCGGCTTGAGCAAGGCCGCCTCATGCTCTCCGATCACGCCGTTGCGATATGGCTGTTTGACCTTCAGCACCACATCGGCCCGTTGGAGCAGAGAGACAGGGCCATCGATCACTTCCGCTCCGGCGTTGCGGTATTCGTCATCACTTACGAAAACGCCCTGTCCGGCCCCAGCTTCAACGCCCACCGCGTAGCCCGCCTGCACGAGCTTTCGGATGGTGTCCGGAAGTGCTGCCACCCTGTTCTCGCCCGGCAGGATCTCCCTAGGGATGCCGACAAACATGTCACTTCTCCTTCGTTCCAGCTTGCTCGCCTGACGACACCGGTCCCACTCCACCAGCCTCGGTAGCCCCTGGTGCTCCCCCGTGTGCCACTCAAGTACCCTCTTACATGGCTTATATGGTCGAACGATTTCATCATACAACACTCCTGACCAGCGCCGTCAAGTCTTCTCCAAATTTTCTCTATTTTACAGGGTCATCTTGACTGTTGGTGGCGCACTCAGAATTTGTACGTTCATACGAATATCTGGCATGTGCTAACGTGCATAACACTGTTGGCGTGCGCTTGGAAGAGACAGCGGGCCGAAAGGACAAACGGTGACGGACATAGACGGGCCCAGATCGACAACCAAGAGGTCGGCCGCCGAGAGAGCTCCCGGCCAGACCTCGCGGACTCAGCCCAAACGTGTGCCCGGTCTTCCAGGATCCGGGCCCGGGTTGCCCCCCACTGCTCGGCGGCTTCTCGACGCGGCTCGCCGCCTGCTCGCCCGCTCCGGCTTCAACTCACTCTCGGTGGAGGCCATAGGGCGCGAGGCAGGTGAGAGCAAGGCGCTCATCCGGTACTACTTCGGGTCTAAGAACGGCCTGCTCCTGGCGCTCGTCGACGGACTCGTTGCGGACACTCTGAGGCACACCCGCCAGAGGCTGTCCGCCCTCTCGACTCAACAGGACCGGTCTCGCCTGGTTATCGAGACCGCCGAAGCGATACTGGAGGACGAGGACTCGTACCGGCTCCTGTTCGACCTTCTGCCCCGCCTCCTCGAGAACCCCTCAATGGCGAAACAGTTGGCGGAGCTTTACCGCGGCTACCGCGATCTCAACACGCGGGCTCTGTGGGGGGACCGGACCGAGGAGGTCCCAGAGGCAGTACGCAACGCAGCGGCCATGACCGTAGCACTCTCGGACGGCCTAGCCGTGCAATTGCTGGCCGAGCCGGGCAGTGTGGATGTCGCTGCTATGCTGGCCATGTGGGGCTCATTCGTGGAGGACGTGCTGACTTCGGCCTCTGCTGTCGCCGCGGATACGACAGAGCCTACGACCTAGTCTGGAGGCCATTGCCGTCTGGCGCGCGGAGTTGAGGGTTTGCGCTGCTCTGCTCACGGTCTTTTGTCCGACCGTATAATGAATGGAGCTTGACAGACAACGTCAAGCCTATGTTATCGTGCAAAGAGTCGCATTGCGGACCACTCGGGGAGGTGGTGGCATGCGGTTGTGCTCTCAGGCGCGGGGGGTTCTATGAATCAGGCGCTGGTTACGGGGCTCAACGGGTTATCCTACGCGTTCATCTTATTCTTGCTGGCGGCCGGTTTTTCCCTGACCTTCGGCGTCATGGGAGTGCTCAACTTGGCCCACGGCGCCCTCTTCGTCCTCGGTGTCTACGTAGGCCTGCAGGTCATCGACACCCTCAGTCACTTCTGGTTGGCCATCTTACTGGCGGCCGTCTCCTTAGCTGTTGTCGGCTTTCTACTGTATTCGCTGTGCCTCAAACGCCTGCACGGCCGCATTCCCGAACAGGCGGTGCTCACCATCGGCTTCAGCTACGTCATCGCCAACGTGATCCTGTGGATCTGGGGTCCCCGGGCCAAGCTGGTTCATGCCCCCGAGATTCTCACCGGGGCGCTCAAGGTGGGTACCTTGAGCTTCCCCATCTACCGCATCTTCATTTGCGCAGTGGGCCTGGTGGTGCTCGCTGGTCTTTGGTGGATGCAGGATAAGACCCGGTGGGGGGCCATCATCCGGGCGGGCATGGACAACAAGGAGATGACCGCCAGCCTGGGCATCAACTACGGCCTGGTGAGCACCCTGGTTTTCATCCTGGGCATCGCCCTCGCCGGGGCGGCCGGCGTCCTGGGAGGGCCCATCACAGGGGTCTACCCCTCCATGGGCGACAACCTTCTACTACTGAGTCTCATCGTGGTGGTGGTAGGCGGTACCGGCTACATCCAGGGCACCATGCTGGGAGCGCTGGTGATCGGCCTGGTGGACACCTTCGGCAAGGCCTACATCCCCAGCGCGGCCCTCTTCTTCTCCTACGTCATCTTCCTCATCATCCTGCTGGTGCGGCCGAGCGGGCTTATCGGTAGGAAAGTGTTCTGATGATGAGAGAACGACGCTGGTTGCTAGAGGTCGGTCTTCCGATCCTGGTCATTGCAGTCATCGTGCTTCTGCTGCCGCTCTTCATCCCGGCGTTCGTCTCCAGCCTGGTCACCAAGATGATGATCTACGGTCTCTTTGGCATGAGCCTCAACATCATCTGGGGCTATGCCGGCATTCCCAGCTTCGGGCACGCCGCCTTCTTCGGAGCGGGCGCATACGGAGCCGGCATCCTCATACTCAAGGTCGGGATCTCCAACTTCTGGATCAACCTGCTGCTTGCTCTCGTGGCTACGGCCGTGATCGCCGCCATCCTGGGTTTCCCCGCCTTCCGCGTGTTAGGAGTGGGCGCCGGAACCGCCAACCCCATCTACTTCCTTCTGGCCACCATTGCCTTCGGGGAACTTCTGTCGCGGCTGGCCGTTGCGCTGCGACCGGTCACCGGGGGGTCCACCGGTCTATCGGGCATCCCCGAGCCCAAGCTGGGGTTGGGATTCGAGATGAATGCCAGCCGCTACTACTATCTGGTCTTTGTGATCCTGGTCATCTGCATGTACATCATGTACCGGCTCGTGAACTCTCACTACGGCTACGCACTTCGGGGCATCCACGACAACGAACGACGTATGCAGGCGCTCGGGTATAACACCTGGCTCTACAAGTACACCTCGTGGATCGTCGCGGCGGTGTTCGGCGGTGTGGCTGGGGTGCTTTTCGCCTACTACGGCGGCACCATCGTGCCCAACAACCTGGCCATGGTGACCAGCGACATCGCCTTCCTTCTGGTGATCATGGGGAGCGCGGCGACGTTCTTCGGGCCGCTCGTGGCGAGCGTCGTATTCGTGGGGGTCGAGTACCTGGCCAGTCTGTACCTACCCAGCCGGTGGCCTCTCATCTTCGGTTTCATGTTCGTGCTTACCATCATGTTCATCCCCGACGGGCTGGGCTTGTGGATCCTCAGAGGTTGGAGAAGGTTGGTCCATGGCGCCACTGCTTGAGGTACGAGGTATCTCCGTGCACTTCGGAGGGCTGTCCGTGCTCAACGATGTGAGCTTCGACATCGAGCCCGGGGAGCGCCTTGCTCTTATCGGTCCCAACGGCGCCGGCAAGACCACTCTGTTCAATGTACTGACCGGCCAGCTCCGTCCGTCGGCAGGCGAGGTGCTCTTCAAGGGCAACGACATCACCCACGCCTCGGTCTTTGCCCGCACGCACATGGGCCTGGCCCGTTCCTTCCAGATCACGAGTCTCTTTCCCCACGAGACGGTCAGAGTCAACGCGCTCATCGCCCTGCAGGGTACCCGCAGGGGCCGCTACAACTCGGTCCGGTACCTGATGAAGAACAAGGAGATGCAGGCCGCAGCCCAGGAGTTGCTCGAATCCCACGGTCTCTGGGACTTGAGGGAGGCTAGGGTCACCTCCTTGGCGTACGGACAGCAGCGCAAGCTGGAGATCGCTCTCAGCCTGGCGAGCAGCCCGGAGCTCCTCCTGCTTGATGAGCCCAGTTGCGGTCTTACGACCGTGGAGAGCGCGGAGATCACCGCCCTCATCAAGAAGCTGGGCGCCAAGATCACGGTCCTTATGATCGCCCACGACATGGACCTCGTCTTCGGGGTCTCGGAACGGGTGATGCTGCTTCATTACGGAAGGATCGTTTGTGAGGGCACCTGCGATGAGATCCGGTCCAACACCATGGTGCGGGACATCTATATGGGCACTCGGCACGCGACGCCATAACCACTGGAGTGACCGTGATCCAGATCGACGACATCCATACCTGGTACGGCGAGTCCTACATCCTGCAAGGGGTGTCCTTGGAAGTGAAGGACGCTTCCGTGGTGGCTCTGCTGGGTCGCAACGGCATGGGCAAGACCACGACCATCCGCTCCATCATGGGCCTCACCCCCCCGCGCCGGGGCAGCATCGTCTTCAACGGTAGGCAGATCGTGGGCATGCCGCCGCACAAGATCGCCAGGCTGGGTATCGGTCTGATCCCCCAGGGCAGGATGATCTTCTCGTCGCTCTCGGTGGTGGAGAACCTGAAGATGGCCGCCCGTACCGGGGGCAAGGAGGATCCCTGGACGCTGGACAAGGTCTTCCAGGTCTTTCCCAAGTTGGAAGAGCGCCGCAAGAACAAGGGCAATCTGCTCTCCGGCGGGGAACAGCAGATGCTCACCATCGCCCGCGCGCTCATGACCAACCCGGAGCTGTTGATCCTCGATGAGGCGACCGAAGGTCTGGCGCCGCTGGTGCGCGCGGAGATCTGGCGCTGTCTTGCCGGCCTCAA
>JAFGIH010000413.1 GCA_016929985.1 Thermoleophilia bacterium
CCACCAACACGAACACTCCGGCCACACCGGGAGCGAACGGGATCAGCGCGGTGGCCAGCATCATGAGCAGTATCCCCGCCGCCATGACGGTCCCCTTCCCCCACTTCCCCATCAGAGTGGCGCCGAAGGGCGCCCCGAGCAGCTGCGCCAACCCCAGGCCGGCCGTCAGGTAGGCGGCCATGGCAAGGCTGGTGCCCCGCTGGTCTTGGAGAAACGAGGGAGTCCAAGTCAACACTCCTACGAAGAGGGCCATGGCGCCGATGTTGATGAGGACCAAGAGCAGCAGTCGTGGGTTGAGCGCAACCACGCCGATCCCACGGAGCGTGCCGGCCCAGGTCACGCTCACCGGTACATCGCGCGGACGCACCCGCAACTCCCTCCGGCACAGTGAGAACAGCACCAGCACCGCCGCGATGCCGGCCGCGGCCAGGAAGACGGCTCGGTAGCCGGCCGCGGCCTGGACGCTCGGCATGACGAGCAGGGCCAGGAGCACACCGATCCCCTGGCCACAGCCGAACACGCCCAGCGTCACCCCGTGATAGCGGCGGTCGACCGTTTGGGTCATGAGCATGGTGGCCACGGGCGGCGCCGCGCTCGCCCCGATGCCTTGCAGCAGACGGGCGGCAAGGAACCACGGGTACGAAGCGGTGGCCGCGAACAAGACCAGACCGATGACGAACACGATGCCCGACGCGACCAGCACGCGGCCACCCCAGCGGGCGGCGGCCACCCCCATGGGAAGAGCGCCGAGAGAGGTGGTCAGCATGAGCATGGAGGTGAGGAGCCCGATCTGCGAGGCCGATAGCCCGAACTCGCCCTCCATCTCCGGCGCGACGATGGGCACCAGCGAGATGGCCATGCCGGTAACGATTACATACGACATGAGCGCCAGCCCTAGAAAGAACGCGCTCCGTCTCGTCTGTGTAAGCTGAAACCCGCCCGCTTCTTCGCCCACCTATCTCCTTCGCCCGCTCATGTGGCCCCCGCACAGCATTGAATCTGCTCATCATACCGCTCAATGATGCGAGTCCAGTCGAAGCGGTCCACCCACATCCGCTGCTGCTCCTCCGGCCACGCCCGGGGACGCTGTAACGCCCGCGCCAGAGCGGGCGCCAACTCTCCCTCGTCATACAACACATCCTCGTGGGCCTCCGCCGGGATCAGCTCCGGATAGCTCAGCCGTTTGGGCAAGACCGGCCGGCAGCCGCAATAGACGGCTTCGGTCACCGCTACTCCGAAGAACTCGTGGATGGCGGTGGAGGCCACCACATCGGCGGCCCACAGCAGAGAGGCATAGCCGTCGCCGCCGGGCACGCGGCCCCAGTGGACGATGCGATCGGCCAGATGCGACTTCGCGCACAAGAATTCCTCCGTCGGCGTCCCCTGGTTCGGTCCGGCCATCGCCAAACGGAACGGCACACCCTCGTTCTTCAGCGCCCCCAGCGCCTCAAAGAACCTCTCGGGGGCCTTGTCGTACTCCCAGCGCTGGTTCCAGAGCAAGAGCGGCCCCAGTGAGGGGTCTCCCCATCTTCCGCCGGTCGCCTCTTGGAGGGCCGTCTCGCGGTAACGGTCGAAGCGGCGCAGGTCGCAGCCCACCGGCAGCACCGCGCTCTTGGCCTCCAATTCTTGTGGGACCCAGGCCGGCACTTCATCGGGAAGCGAGGCAAACAGACCGGCGACGGCGTCCAGGAACTCCTTCCGGTGGTAGGCGCTATTGAAGAGAACGCGCCGCGCCGCCAGAGCCGACGTGATGTTCTTCAGTGCGTACCCCAGGTCGCGGTCTACTCCCGGCGGCAGCGGATAGGTGAGTTGGTTCTCGTGGAAGTACAGCAGCACCGGCGTGCGGTCGAGGGGTGGGCCGGCCAGGGATAGGAAGGCGCCAAGATCGAGCATGTCTGTCGCCAGGAGCACGGTGGGCGCGGCTTGCTGAGCAACTTGGTGAGCGGCGGAGGCCGCGCGCGCCGCCAGGGTCACCGCCCCGCCGTGCATGCGCCATTTCCAGTGCCGTCCCGGCAAGGTGAAGAGCGTGAAAGCGTGTCGTGAACGCTCTGCGAGTGCGCGCAGGAAGTGCTTGTGTGAGCCGCCGAAATAGGGCTCGACGGCCCACACTCTCTCAGCCGGTGTGCTCACTTCCACCCACAGCGCCCAGCCAAGAGCGCACGACGTGCCATACACTCTCTCTGGACAGCAGCGCGTTCTGCCATACCCAGGGAACCATCCCGATCCCGTCGGTATCGCTGTCGCTCAACGGGGGTGAGAGGTAGAGTTCCAAGTTCACGTTCGGTCCTGTCAGGAAGGGAGCCCTGTGCTCCGCCTCAGCGTGGCTGACGCTCAGTGTGATAGCCGTCACGTCGGCGGCGGATGCAAGCATGACCGTGACGCCGGCGTATGTCACGTTGACCCGGAAGACCGCTCTTTCGGTCAGGAAGACTGCATCGACCGCTGTTGGACGCCCGGCCTCACCTCCTATCAGGTTGTCGACATACGCGACGATGCGGGCGCTGCCCAACATCTCGGTAAGAACGCTGGCCAGGTACTCCCGAAACTCCACTTGCTCAGGGCCGTCTCCTCTAACCTGAGAGCAGGCGCTGAGAATGCCGTTGATGGAATCCTGCTCGGCCATGGCTTGTCTCCTTTCCACCTAACCTGTTGGACGGGAGTGTTGATCGCCACCTTGATTCGAGTATAGGCCGCCTGCCGGAACGGTCAACGGTTACGTGGGCGCCGCAAGCGGACGGTGCCGGCGAAGACTCCAGTTTCCGCCCCACGTCGGACGGGTATCTATCCGCGGCGATAGCAATTACATATAATGCAAGAGATGAGGGGCACGCCCCGTCACTCATGGAGCCGTGATGCGCAAGAAGATCCTTACCGAGCAGCACGACCGGCTTCTGGCCGAAGAGCGGAGCCTGCTGGGCGACCTCCAGATGACGCTTGCGCGGCACGAAGCCGACCACGACGATCAGAAGGTCTTGGAGCGTTCGGTCCGCCAACTGGACGAGATGTTCCTCTTGGTGGTCGCGGGAGAGTTCAACTCTGGGAAGAGCGCCTTCATCAACGCTCTGCTGGGCGACCGGGTACTCGAAGAGGGCGTGACGCCCACCACCAGCCGCATCCATACGATCGCGTATGGGCCGCATCTGGCCCACGAGGTCGACACTGACGGCATCCAGCACGTCAAGGCTCCCATCGAGTTGCTGCGGGAAGTCGAGATGGTCGACACGCCGGGCACCAACGCCCTCGACCGCGAGCACGAGGCCATCACTCAGAGGTTCATCCCGCGTTCTGACCTCGTCCTCTTCGTCACCTCGGCCGACCGGGCCTTCACCGAGAGCGAGCGGGCCTTCATCGAGAAGATACGCAGTTGGGGCAAGAAGTTGGTCTTCATCATCAACAAAGCCGACCTCCTGCGCACCGAAGACGAGCGGCTGCAGATCGAGCACTTCGTCGCCGAGAACGCCCAGCGACTTCTGGGGTTCTCTCCCGATATCTTCTCCGTCTCCGCCCGCATGGCGCTGGAAGCCAGACTCGCCGGTCAGAACGACGGGGCCCTCATGAAGGAGAGCCGATTCCCGGCCCTGGAGACATACCTCGCGGAGACTCTGGACCAGAGAGAACGCGTCAGGCTGAAGCTGCTCAATCCTCTAGGAGTGGGCCTCAGCCTCGCCGACAAGTACCGCACGGCCACCCAGGAACGCTTGGACATCCTGGCCGACGACATCGCGGCTCTTGACAGCATCGAGCACCAATTGGACCACTACCGCGAAGACCTCGGCCACGAGTTCTCGTTCCGGCTGACCGACGTAGACGGCGTGCTTCACGACATGGAGAAGCGCGGCCACGAGTTCCTGGACGAGACGGTACGGATCGGCCGCATCTTCGATCTCATCAAGAAGACCCGGGTCAAAGAGGAGTTCGAGCGCAAGGTGGTCGCAGACGCTCCGGCGAAGATCGAAGAGAAGGTGGATGCCATCATCGACTGGATGGTGAACTCCGAGCTCCGTCAATGGCAGACGCTCAATCAGTACCTCGCAGAGCGGCGGGCCCACCACGCGGGGCAGGTGATCGGCAACCTCGGCAACTTCGATAACGACCGCAAACAACTCCTCGACACGATAGGCCGGGCCGCTCAGCGGACGGCCGATACGTACGAGCCCGATGTGGAGGCCGCCCGCCTCGCAGACTCGGTGCAGAACGCGGTGGCCGGTCTGGCGGTGGTGGAGGTGGGAGCGGTCGGCTTGGGCGCGACGGTGGCCATCCTTGCCTCGACCACACTGGTGGATGTCACGGGCATCCTTGCGGCGGGTTTCGTCGCGGCCATGGGGCTCTTCATCCTCCCAGCGCGGCGCGCCAGAGCCAAAACCGAGCTCAGCAAGAGTATCTCCGCCCTCAACTCAAGGCTGAGACAAGCGTTGGAAGAACAGTTCGACCATGAGAGCGAGCGCAGCCTGCTCCGCATCCGCGAGGCGGTGGCGCCCTATACCCGCTTCGTGCGCGCCGAGCGTGACAGGTTCACATCCATGCGGGAACAGATCGATGACGTCAAGGGCAAGATGCAAGGGCTGCGGCGACGCCTCGAAGAGCTCTAGCGGCCACGGGAAGGCTGGGATCAGCCAGATAACAGGAGGTCTTGACTGTGAGTTCCAAAACCGACTACACGGCCGAGGAGTGGACGACACTGGTGCGGGCACCGCTACTCGCGGGCCTGTCGTTGACGCTTGCCGATCCGGGCGGCCCTATCGAGGCGGCCAAAGAGGCCATTGCCACAATGAAGATCATGACCGCTCCCGAGAGCGACGCGGAGTTGCTCGTCGCGGTCTCACAGGAAGCCAAGGACATGCTGGAGGCGCGAAAGAACCCCCTGGACGACTTCAGGCCTGACGCGTCGGCAGTCGGCGAGCAGGTCATCGATGAGATACGCAAAGTCGACAGCATCCTTACCGCCAAGGCCACGCCTCTGGAGACCGAAGCCTTCAGGCTGTGGCTGATGAGGGCGGCCCAGTCTGCCGCCGATGCCGCCAAGGAAGGTGGGTTCCTCGGATTCGGCGCCGTGCGGGTGAGCGAGGGCGAGCAACTCATGCTGGACAGGCTGAAGGCCGTTCTTGGAGGCTCTGCGCCGGGTCCCGGCGCCGGGATGGCCGATGAGGCCACACAGTCCAAGAGTGGAGAGAGTACCGGCGTGCCCAAGATCGACCTCGAGCTCTGCACGGGATGCGGCATCTGCGAAGACATCTGTCCGGCCGTCTTCGAGATCGGCGACGACGGCTATTCGCACGTGATCGACGACTACGGTTGCGACGGCGCCGGCTGCTGCCAAGAGGCCGTGGACGAGTGCCCCGAGGGCGCTATCACTATGGAGTGAACGTCTTGCCATCCGGCAGGGCTCACCACTATCGACTCCGGAAGGGGAGTGATATGGCAAGCATGATAGAAGAGATCCTGGCTCAGATCCCCGCTGAGGATCTCGCGGCCCAATTGGGCACCGACCCCGATGCGGCCATGGAGGCGGCCCGCAAGGCCCTTCCGGCCTTGTTGGGAGGCCTTTCCAGCAACGTCTCCGCCGGAGGTGGCGACGCACTCGGCAACGCCGTTCTACGCGACCACATGGGCAGTCTCCTCGACGATCCGAACCTTCTCCAGTCTCTCGATGCAGACGACGGGCAGAAGATCCTTGGGCACATCTTCGGCGACCAGAAAGACCAGGTCGTCGATAGACTCGGCGCCACTTCACGCGCCGGCTCGGCCCTGTTCTCGAAACTCCTGCCCTTGCTGGCACCACTGGTGATGGCCTGGCTCGGCAAGAAGATGCTCGGCGCGTTCACCGGGGGCGCCGCCCAGGCCGACACCGGCCTCGCAGACAGCCAGGGCGGCTCGAGCGGTGGGCTGGGCGGACTCTTGGGCGGACTTGGCGGCCTCCTCGGAGGCGGCGGGGGCAGCGAGCCCAGCGCGAGCCAGAGCCTGCCCACCCAGGGTTCTTCCGGCGCGGGTGGGCTCGGCGGGCTGTTGGGGGGCCTCCTGGGCCGGGAAGTCGAAGACGGTAGGTTTTCCATGCCCGACATCGCCGATCTCTTCGACATCCTCGGAGGAGGCGCCTCCGAAGGAGACACCGGCTCCAACCAGCTGTGACAGAAGGGCCGAGACAACCGGCCCCTTCAGATAGCGAGCCCCGGAGAAGGGCCTCCCTTCTCCGGGGCTCGCTTGTATCTTGGGATGCTACTTCGGGAAGCGCCGCCTCGATCTCCAGTTGACGCCGAACAGGTAGGCCATACCGTTTCTCGGTATGGTGTCCCACGCATCGGCTCCCGGCTCTTCCGTCTCCGCGGATCCCTCCTCTTCGGCCTCGCGGGCCTTCTTCTGGCGGTCTTCCTGAATGAGCCGTTCCACCTCTTCCAGGGGTATGAGAAAGCGACCCCGGCGCCCCGGCTCCTTCTGAGCCCGCAGGCGGCCCCGCTCTATCGCCTCTTCGACGTCGTACGGCGTCACGCTCCAGCCCAGCCCTTCGGAAAGGATCCGCGCCGCCTTCTTGGTCGTCAACAGCCCCATGTCATGACCATCTTGCCTCCGGTTTTGCAGAGGCTCAGATGTAGGCGGCGGCCTTGAACGCCGACCTCACGGCGCCTGAGATGTTCCCCACCTGGAGCGCGTCACCGACCACGAACACTTCGGTCTCGGCTGCACAGCGCCGCATAGAGTCGGCCACGTCTTGCCGTGCCGCCATACCGACCGCGAGCAACACGGTATCGGCGGGGAACTCCACCTTCTCGCCTGTTTCCGTGTCGCAGCAAACCACCGTGGAATCGGTGACCTCCTCCAGTCTGCGATTCAGATGGATGGGTATCTGC
>JAFGIH010000414.1 GCA_016929985.1 Thermoleophilia bacterium
ACCTTCATCCAGTCCTCGTACAGCCGCTTGTCGGCCTGCACCCTGAGCGCCCTAACAGCAGGGCCCTTGGACGTATTGAGCATCTTGATCTGGATGAACGCCCGGTCGGCGTTCCGTCCTTGCTCGCCACCCAGGGCATCAACCTCCCGGGTAAGCTGTCCCTTGCCCACGCCCCCCACCGCGGGATTGCACGGCATGAGGGCGACGTTGTCTAGGTGAAGCGTCACCAAGGCGGTGCGGCAGCCCATGCGTGCGGCGGCCAGCGCCCCCTCGCAACCCGCATGTCCGCCCCCGACGACTACCACGTCGTACGTCCACTCACGTTGCCCACCCGGGCTCATCCTACCGCCTCATCTCTGGCTGCTTCTCTGGCAACCCAGCAGGCGATCCCATCCGCCACGGCTACACCCGAGGCCAGACTTGCAAGGTAGTCCCGAGCTCCTCCAGCGCGACCTGCCACCCAGATGAGCCCCCCAGCCCCCCCGGGCGTCTGCAGCCGGCCATCCCCACCTAGGTTCGTCACCTTGAGCCCCACGATGTGATGCTCCAAGCGGCTGGCAACCGGGATAAGAGCCCCCGCGCTTGCATACCCGCCTCTACCGCGACCATCCCTGCCGTGGCCCCTGAGCCTCGTAACCGCGTTCATGGCCCCACACCGCGCATGCACCTCGCCGGTTGCCACGCCATCCGGCGCCAGCAGTGGTTCGCTTTCGTCTTCCACTCCTCTTCCGACTACCACCTCGTGCATACGCAGACCCTCGACCCTATGCGGAGACTCGGGAAAATCATCACTCCACCCATTCCCCCGAATGCGTCTCATATCGAAGCCTACAGCCGGGCCGCCGCACGCACCCCCATCTGGCCCCTCACCGCGGCCGTGCTCCCGACGATTCGACCCACCACGCACCTTCTCCCAATCTGGGAGCGCCCTCAACCCTACGGTCACCATTCTCCTGAAGCCTTCACCAAACGCGACCGCGGCTTCACCGCTCCCCGAATACGCCGAATCGTTCCCTCTCCAAGCCCACGTCCCGCAGAATCGCGGCCCCACGTCCACTCTAGACTCTACGAACTCGGCTCCAAGCTCCTCCAGCGATATCTTCAGCCCATCCGCTGGCGTTTCCCCGTATCGCCCCCCCGGCAGAACATCCCTGCCAACATGCACTCGGCCACCCAGCGCCAACCCGACCGCAACCACCACCGCGTCCCCCTCGAACACCTCGCCAAACGCCGTCTCCACGGCGACCCGTGATCGATTGCCAGCTTCCCCGTCCCTTACTATGGTCACGGCTTCCGCCAGACCCTGTCTGAGTCGGAGTCCAGGCAGGGTTTCCAGATTGCGCTTGGCCTCAACGCTCACCGTGCGCCTGTCAACCACGAAGAACGCCTCCTTCTGCGGCATGACACCGTGATCGGAACCGACACCGGCACTAGATCCGGTGGCAGTCTCTGGCACCTCCGCCGCATCTATCCATACGTCTCGTAGAAGAGGGGGGAGTCTCTGCAGAGTCTCCACGATCCGCTCCCAACCACCTTTCCCCGCCGTGACAACCGGCCCGTAGCCAGGCTGACCGATTCCATCGAGAGCACTGTTCACGACCGTCACGGCGATACCCTTTGACGCCAGCACAGCCGCGCACGCGCACCCGGACACCCCACCGCCAATCACGAGCACTTCCGGCATCTTCGCCCTACTTTCCAATGCAGAACCTGCTGAAGATCTCGTCCAGCAGATCTGGGGTCAGGTCCTCGCCGGTGATGCGACCAAGCGCTTGAACCGCGATCCGAATGTCTTCACAAACTAGTTCCTCGCCTCTCGGCCCGCGGACCTCCGCTATTGCCCGCTCCACGCTCTCCACACTCTCACCCACGAGTGCCCGTTGGCGCTCGACTGCAAGGACGGGCTCCTCGAAATCCACCTTCTCGCCGCCCGCTATGACCTCCTGTATCAGATCCCGCAGCGTGTCCAACCCAGACCCCGTCAGTGCCGAGACTGCGCACATGCGTCGCCCCTTCAGCTCGTATGCCGCAAGTCGGCACGCGACATCCGCATCCGTGGCCACAGTATCGACCTTGTTGCCCACTACTATCGTTCTCTTGGGATCGGTCGTCCTCGCCAACTGAGCATCCATTTCAGCGCCCGGTACCGAGAGATCGACGACTGCCAACACCAAATCCGCTGATTCCAAGGCTTTCAGTGACCGGGCTACTCCAAGCTGCTCCACATGGTCTCCGCCCGGCCGGATGCCTGCGGTGTCAACCAGATGGATTGGAATACCCCCGATCTCCAAGAGTTCTTCAACCGTGTCCCGCGTGGTACCGGGGATATCCGAAACAATCGCACGTTCCCTCATCAGGAGTGCATTCAGCAAAGAGCTCTTCCCAACGTTCGGCCTTCCGACGATGGCCGTGCGGACCCCTTGCTCCAGAGCCCTTCCCACAAGAGCAGTCCGCAGTAGCCGCAGCAGACTCTCGTGAGTTGTGGTAAGACCATCAGCCACGGCTTCCCAGTCAACATCGTCCACCTCTTCGTCGACAAAGTCCACGCCGGCCTCTATGTGGGCAAGCACAGTCACCATGTCCCGCCTCACAGCCCTCAGACGTTCCGAGAGGCCACCATCCAGCTGCCGCACGGCGACCCGCAGGGCTCCCGCGCTCCGCGCGGCCACCACCGCGGCAACGCTTTCCGCTTGGGCAAGGTCTATGCGGCCGTTCACGAACGCCCGTCGAGTGAACTCCCCCGCCTCTGCCAAACGCGCCCCTGATTGCACCATCAGCCGGAGAACCGCTCGTTGCGCAGCCACTCCTCCGTGACAATGCAACTCGACTACGTCTTCACGTGTGTAGGAATGCGGTTTGCGCATAACCGCCAGCAACGCCTCGTCGACGACCTCGCCGGTCCCGGGGTCTACCACGTGGCCGTACAGAAGACGATATGTCTCATCAGACTTCAACGGCTCCCCGCGCGCCGCCACAAAGCCCCTTCCCGCAATGGCTATGGCCTGTGGACCGCTTAGCCGGACAATCCCGATGGCTCCCGCCCCAACCGCGGTGGACATCGCAACGATCGTGTCCTCAAAGTCCGGCCTTTCCCGGACATCTACTTCACTGTGTGACCCCACCTTCATCTCCTGGCCCTTGCGCACGCTCAGGTCTCCCACTTGCGGGCCACGGGCTTGCTCAAGCTCTTCGGGCACTCTTCAATGAGGCACAGATTCGCCTTCACGCCCACGGTGCGGCCATACTGTCAGGAACCGGCGCCCTCTATCGGTCCGGGGAGATCACCACCGACCGGTTCGGCTCGCGCCCCTGGCTCGCGGTGACAACATCCGCTCTATCTCGCAGAGCCAGATGGACTATCTTACGTTCCGCCGGCGTCATGGGCGGGAGCTGTGCGGGCCGTCCTCTCTTAGCCACCTCGTCCGCTTTGCGCAGGGCTACACGCTCGATCTGACGCCGTCGCCGGTCCTTATACCCTTCGGCATCAAGCTCCACGTGCTTTCGCACATGACTGCCCGGAGAAACAGCTATGCCCGCTAGATACTCCACCGCGTCGATAGTCTGCCCACGACGCCCGATAAGGATCCCCAGATCTTCCCCGCTGATCTCGGCGCGCATTTCGTCCGCGTCCTCTGTGATGACGATCCTCGCCGACAGGCCCATCTCCCTCAGCACTCGCTGGAGGAAAGCCCTCAGACGAGCGGCCTCGCTCGTCTCGTCCTCGTTCCCCCCATCGTAACCACCAAGGCCGTTTTCGTAGCCGTCTTCATCTTCAAATTCCTCGTCTTCGGACTCGTCATCCAACAATTCGTCGGGTTGCGAGTCATCCGAAGGGCCGTAGAAATCGAACTCCTCCCCGACGAGTGCAACCTCTACCACCGCGTCGACCGCGCCCACGCCCATGAAACCTTCCTCAGGCGGGATGACGATCGTGACTTCATACTGGCCCTCGCCGAGTTCGCCGGGGGCGAAGTCAAGCTCCGCCAGCGCCCTTTGGATCGCCAGTTCCACTGTCCGACCGCTGGCCTTTGCTACTTGTTGCTTCCCCTGGTTCTCTCTGTTTCTGACCACTGGTCTTGCCTCCGCTCTTTCCAGACGGCTTGGCCGGAGCCTTGCCGGTCGGCCGTGCTGGGTTAGTCTTCTGCTTCGCGGGCTGTCCCGTCTTCTCGGACGTCTTGGGTGACGGCTTCCCGGGGCTCTTCCCAGACGCCTTGCCCGACGTCTTCGCGGGCGCCTTGCCCGGTGCCTTGCCTGGAGCTCTGCCAGACGTCCCCGCCGGGACCTTCCCGGATGTCCGTGCCGGGCTCTTCCCCCCCGGTTTCGCCTGCTTGCTGTGGTCCTTGTCCAACGACACGACGGCCACAGGCGCCGGAACGACCTTCTCCAAGACCAGTTGCTGCGCGATGGTCCAGATGTTAGAGGTGCACCAGTAGATGAAGAGGCCGGCGGGCCACCTGTATATGTACATGAAGATACCGATCATCACAGGCATCACATAAGCGATGATCTTCTGCTGACCCGCGCCCTTTCGCGCCATCTGCCACGAAGCGACAAACTGCGACGCGATATAGAGGAACATCAGCCCGTAGTCGAACTTCGTGATGTC
>JAFGIH010000415.1 GCA_016929985.1 Thermoleophilia bacterium
CGCCGCGCCGCCAGAGCCGACGTGATGTTCTTCAGTGCGTACCCCAGGTCGCGCTCTACTCCGGGCGGCAGCGGATAGGTGAGTTGGTTTTCGTGGAAATACAGCAGAACCGGCGTGCGATCGAGGGGTGGACCGGCAAGGGCGAGAAAGGTGGTGAGGTCGAGCATATCTGTCGCCAGGAGCACGGTGGGCGCGGCTTGGTGAGCGGCTTGATGAGCGGCGGAGGCCGCGCGCGCCGCCAGGGTCACCGCCCCGCCCTGCATGCGCCATTTCCAATGCCGGCCCGGTAAGGTGAAGAGCGTGAAGTCGTGTCGTGAATGTTCTGCGAGTGCGCGCAGGAAGTACTTGTGTGAGCCGCCGAAATAGGGCTCGACGGCCCACACTCGCTCAGCCGGCGTGCTCACTTCCGCCCAGGGCGCCCAGCCAAGAGCGTATGACGTGCCAGACACTCTCTCTGGGCAGATGCGCGTTCTCCCAAACCCAGGGAACCACCCCGATGCCGTCGGTATCGCTGTCGCTCAACGGGGGCGAGAGGTAGAGCTCCAAGCTCACGTTCGGTCCTGTCAGGAAGGGGGCCCTGTGCTCCGCCTCGGCATGAGTGACGCTTAGCGTGATCGCAGCCACGTCGGCGGCAGACGCAAGCATGACCGTCACGCCGGCGTATGTCACGTTGACCCGGAAGACGGCTCTGTCGGTCAGGAAGACCGCATCGACCCCTGTCGGACGCCCAGCCTCACCTCCTACCAGGTTGTCGACGTAGGCGACGATGCGCGCGCTGCCCAGCATCTCGGTAAGAACGCTGGCCAGATACTCCCGAAACTCCACTTGCTCAGGGCCTTCTCCCCTTACCTGAGAGCAGGCGCTGAGAACGCTGTTGATGGAATCCTGTTCGGCCATGGCTTGTCTCCTTCCCACCTAACCTGTTGGACGGGAATGTTGGTCGCCGCCATGATTCGAGTATAGGCCGCCGTCCGGAAGGGTCAACGGTCACGTGGGCACACCAAACGCAGGTTACCTGCGCAGATCCCAGTTTCCGCCCCCCGTCGGACGGGTATCTATCCGCGAAGATAGCAATTACCTATAATGCGGGACATGCGGGGCACGCCTACGCCCCGCTACTCATGGAGCCGTGATGCGCAAGAAGATCCTGACCGAGCAGCACGACCGGCTTCTGGCTGAGGAGCGGAGCCTGCTGAGCGACCTTCAGATGACGCTTGCCCGGCACGAAGCCGATCACGACGATCAGAAGGTCTTGGAGCGCTCGATCCGCCAGTTGGACGAGATGTTCCTGCTGGTGGTGGCGGGGGAATTCAACTCGGGCAAGAGCGCCTTCATCAACGCCTTGCTGGGCGACCGGCTGCTCGAGGAGGGGGTGACGCCTACCACCACCCGCATCCACACCATCGCCTATGGGCCGCACGTGACCCGAGAGGTCGACGCGGACGGTATCCAGAGCGTCAAAGCCCCCATCGAGTTGCTGCAAGAGGTCGAGATAGTCGACACGCCGGGCACCAACGCCCTCGACCGCGAGCACGAGGCCATCACGCAGCGGTTCATCCCGCGTTCGGACTTGGTCCTGTTCGTCACCTCGGCCGACCGAGCCTTTACAGAGAGCGAGCGGACGTTCATCGAGAAGATACGTAGTTGGGGCAAGAAGCTCGTCTTCATCATCAACAAGTCAGACCTCCTACGCACCGAAGACGAACGGTTGCAGATCGAACGCTTTGTCACAGAGAACGCCGAACGGCTGCTCGGCTTCTCCCCCGACATCTTCTCCGTCTCGGCGCGGATGGCCTTGGAAGCCAGACTCGCCGGCCAGAACGACGGGGCCCTCATGAAGGAGAGCCGGTTCCCGGCCCTGGAGAAGTACCTCGTGGAGACTCTCGACCAGAGGGAGCGCGTTCGGCTGAAGCTGCTCAATCCTCTGGGAGTAGGCCTCAGCCTGGCCGACAAATATCGCACCGCCACTCAGGAACGGTTGGATATCTTGGCCGACGACATCGCCGCTCTCGACAGCATCGAGCACCAGCTGGACCACTACCACGAAGACCTCGGCCATGAGTTCTCATTCCGGCTCACCGACGTCGACGGCGTGCTGCACGATATGGAGAAGCGCGGCCACGAGTTCCTGGACGAGACGGTACGCATCGGCCGCATCTTCGATCTCATCAAGAAGACCCGGGTCAAAGAGGAGTTCGAACGCAAGGTGGTCGCGGACGCTCCGGCGCAGATCGAAGAGAAGGTCGACGCGATAATCGACTGGATGGTGACCTCGGAGCTCCGCCAGTGGCAGACGCTCAACCAGTACCTCGCAGAGCGGCGGGCCCACCATGCGGGGCGGGTCATCGGCAACCTCGGCAACTTCGACAACGACCGCAAGCAACTCCTAGACACGATAGGCCGGGCCGCCCAGAGGACTGCCGACACGTACGAGCCCGACGTGGAGGCCGCCCGGCTGGCCGACTCGGTGCAGAACGCGGTGGCCGGTCTGGCGGTGGTGGAGGTGGGCGCGGTAGGCCTTGGAGCGACGGTGGCCATCCTGGCTTCGACCACACTGGTGGACGTCACGGGCATCCTCGCGGCCGGGTTTGTCGCGGCCATGGGACTCTTCATCCTCCCGGCGCGCCGCGCCAGAGCCAAGACCGAGCTCAGCAAGAGTATCTCCGCGCTCAACTCGAGACTGAGAGAAGCGCTGGAAGAGCAGTTCGACCATGAGA
>JAFGIH010000416.1 GCA_016929985.1 Thermoleophilia bacterium
AAGACGGCGAGCGCAGAGACCCGGAAGTCAGATACCTGCTGCGAAGGAGGAGCAGAAGCTCTCCGCGGAGAGAGCTAACTCCGTCCCGACGCGCGCGGGGCGCCGACTCGGTTCGACCAGTCCGATGGTCAGGCCGGGGAGTAGCCAACCTGCTCTCCACCATCTTGCGGGCCATGACCATATGTCGAACCGAAAGGAGTCCGCATGTACGGACACCCAGCGCCACGCCGCATGACGGCGCGGTCGCCCCTCTCCCTTTTCTTCATCCTGCTGCTATTGGCGGCCCTCTTCGCCTGCGCGCCTATCCTGGCTGCTTGCGGGTCGGACGGGGACGCGGCGCCGGAGACCACCGGAGCGGCCGTCACCACGGAGGCTCCCGCGACGGCCGAAGCTCCCGCGACCACCGCGGCCCCCGTGACCACGCAGGCTCCCGCGACCACCGAGGCTCAGCCGGCTGAGGGGACTTTCCCCGTCACTGTGACCGACGACAACGGCAACAGCGTCACCATCGAGACCCGGCCGGAGCGCATCGTGTCCGCCGCCCCCTCGAACACCGAGACGCTCTTTGCCCTGGGCGCCGGGGAACGCGTGGTGGGCGTGACCTCGCTGGATGACTACCCGCCTGAAGCGGCGACCGTTGAGAAGGTGGGCGACTACGTCCCCAACACTGAAGCTATCATGGCGTTGAGTCCCGACTTGGTGTTGGGCTACGCGGGGAGCGAAGAAGCCTTGGCGCCGGTCCAGGATGCCGGAGCCGCGGTGCTGATCTTCAACCCCACCACCGTGGCAGGCATCTACGCCAACATCACCACGGCTGGAGCAGCGATCGGCGCTCCCGACGCGGCGGCTCAGTTGATAGACTCGCTCAAGGTCCAGATGGAAGAGGTCGCACAGGCGGCGGCCGCGGTCGAGGAGCCTCTGAAGGTCTTCTACGCCATCGATAACACGCTCTGGACTTGCGGACCAGGATCGTTCGTCGACGAACTCCTCAACCTGGCGAATGCCGTCAACGTGGGCGCGATGCAGGGTACAGACGCCGCGTCGGCCCAGCCCTATTACCAGTTCTCGCCTGAGCAGCTGGTGGCAGCCGACCCGGATGTGATCATCCTGCCCACCGCCTCCGGCTACACCAGCGCCGAGGAGTTCTCCGCCGACAGCCGTTTCGCGAGCCTTACCGCCGTCAAAGAGGGTCGCGTCTTGCTGATGGATGACACCACCGTCACCCGTCCCGGTCCACGGATAGGAGAAGGTCTCAAACTGCTGGCGAGTACTATCTATCCTGATATCTTCTAGCAAGTAAGAATGAGGGCCGAATCCCCGGCCTGTTCCCCGCGATTGGGAAACAGGCCGGGAGCGGTGGCGCGGATGCTCCGCGATCCGCGCCACCCCGGTCCTGCCCGACGGATCGGCAGGGAAACCCAGCCATGACACGCCACACAGACCGCCGCCGGACCTACCGCCTCGTCATGGCGGGACTGGTCGCGACCACCGCGGCCGTCATCCTGACGGCCGCGGTGGTCGGCGCCGCCGGGCTCTCTGTGGGTGAGGCCTTCCGCGCCTTCTTCGGACTCATCCGCCACGGCACAGAGGCGTCGGGCGATTTTCCCGACTGGGCGCCCCGGCTCCTCCTCGACCTCCGCCTGCCCCGGATCGTGCTCGCTCTCCTGGTCGGCGGCGCGCTCTCCACCGCCGGCGCTTCATTCCAAGGTATCTTCCGTAACCCTCTTGCCGAACCCTACCTACTGGGGGTATCGGCCGGGGCCGCGTTGGGAGCCACCATAGCCATCGTGTGGCGACCTCTCACTTTCCTGGGGATCTACACACTTCCTCTGCTCGCCTTCGCCGGAGCGGTCTTGGCCGCCTTCTTGGTATACCGGGTCGCCACCATTGGAGGACTCACCAGCGCGGCGTCGCTGCTGCTGTCGGGTGTTGCCATCGGCTCCACGCTGACTGCCATAACGTCCTTCCTCATGGTCGCCACAGAGCGTGACCTCCACACAGTGGTGATCTGGCTGATGGGTGGTCTCACCACCGCCACTTGGACAAAGGTGTTCATCACTCTCCCGGTCGTCGCGGCAGGCTTCATCTACATGTTGGTCATGTCGCGGCGCATGAACCTCCTGCTCATGGGCGAAGAGCGGGCGCGGGAACTCGGCGTCGACAGCCGGCGCACCCGGCGCAATCTGATGATAGTCGCCTCTCTCACCACCGCCGCGGCCGTCTCCTTCTCGGGGTTGATAGGCTTCATCGGCCTGATGGTGCCACATATCATGCGACTCATAGTGGGACCCGATCATCGCCACCTGCTCCCCGCTACCGCTATCTTCGGAGGCCTGCTGTTGCTCGCCGCCGACACGGTGGCACGAACGGCCATGGCTCCCTCCGAGATCCCGGTGGGGATCATCACCGCGGCTACGGGAGGCCCGTTCTTCCTCTATCTACTACGAGCGCGCAAGGGGATCTGACGTGGAGAGGGACGGCCGCGGCATCGAGATGAGTGCCGAGCCCCCGCGCACGGGGACAACCACCGTCGCAGACGCCTTCGCCTCGACAACGGCCAATGCGTGCCCGACCACATACGAGAGCCGCAGCCTGGAAGCCACACTCGGCGGCCGACGCGTTCTTGGACCGCTCGACCTGCGCATCGACCGGGGCTCGTTTCTGGGCATCGTCGGCCCCAATGGGTCGGGCAAGACCACACTGCTGCGCGTACTCACGGGTGCGGTGAAGCCCTCGAACGGGGCAGTCCTCCTGAACGGCCATCCACTGCAACACTACTCCGCCCTGGACCTAGCCCGCGAGGTCGCGGTCGTTCCCCAACAGTTCAGCCTCGACTTCAACTTCACTGTTGCCGAGACAGTAGCAATGGGCCGGTACGCACGGGGCGACGACGACGTGGATTCCGCCTCTGTGACGGCCGCGCTCAGCGCCGTAGGGTTGACAGACTTGGCCGCCAGGCTCATCACCAGGCTTTCGGGGGGCGAGCGTCAGCGGGCGGTAATCGCTCAGGCGCTGTCCCAGGAAACACCCGCCCTGCTGCTCGACGAGCCTCTGAACAACCTCGACCTCAATCATCAGCTGGAAGTCATGCAACTGCTGACGCGCCTGCATGCCGACGGCAAGACGATCATCGTTGTGCTGCATGATCTGAACATGGCAGCGCAGTACTGCCACGAGATCCTGCTACTCGACGGCGGTAGGGCGGCCGCGCGGGGGGCCCCCGGTGACATCCTCGATCCGCACACCATACTCGAGGTGTTCAAGGTAAGGGTCGCGGTACACCGACAGGGCTCGCGACCGTACCTCACCCCCTTATGGACCCGTACCCCTGAATGCAACGGCGACACTGGAGGCAAGCAGGTGCATGTGGTCGCCGGGGGCGGGGCTGCTACGCATCTCATCGAAGAACTCGTACTCCATGGATTCGCTCCCACCGTCGGCGTAGTGAGTGTCTTCGACACCGACTACGCCACTGCTCAGAAATACGAGCTCAAAGTGGTTTCTTCCCCACCGTTCGAGCCCTTCCCTCCCGAGGCGGTACAAGAGGCGGCATCATTCGCCGGACAGGCCGAGGTGATAATCATAGCGCCGGTCTTTTTTGGAAAGGGCAACTTGGCTCCGCTACGCGTCGCGCTCCAGATGGCTCGAGCAGGCAAGAGGGTCATGGTGATCGACCAGCCGCCCATCGAAGAACGCGATATGAGCGGTGGTGAAGCCACTCTACTTATGGCCGAACTCATGACCGCGGGGGCGCTCGAGATCAGCGACCCTGCAAAGGCCATCGAGCAGCTCTGAACCCGCGCCCAACCAGCAAGGCTCCACCCACCCACAGTGACCCCGCCCATACTACAGTGGTCACGGCCATGAACCGCACAGCCCGACTGATATGCCGCGCGGCAAGCGGCTCAAGCGGGTCCCCCAATGTGGGGTAGTCGGACAGCACTCCGCCCCTCATAAGAGGTCCCCCGAGTTGCACTCCGAGCGCCCCCGCCATGGCTGCTTCCGCAATGCCGGAGTTGGGACTGGCGTGTTTGCCCCCATCGCGTAGACACGCGCGCAGAAGACCCACAGGGTGGAGGCCGGTGATCCACGCGGCAACGGAACCCGCCACCGGCGTGAGCCTAGCCGGGACCCAGTTGGCCCAGTCGTCCGATCGGGCCGACGCCCACCCGAAGCGGACGTAGCGTTCGTTGCGGTACCCGAACGTCGAATCCAACGTGTTCACGGCCTTGTATGCGGCGGCTGCCATCGGACCGCCGAGGTACGCGTAGAAGAGCGGAGAGGTGACACCGTCGACGGTGTTCTCGCCAACACTCTCCACTACTGCCCTCACCACGCCCGCCTCATCCAGAACCGATACGTCCCTACCCACCATGCGCCCCACCAGGGTGCGCGCCGTGACGAGATCAGCGTCCTGCAACGCGCCGTGGACATCGAGGGCGTGATCGGCCAGGTCGCGGGCGGCGAAGGCCGTCCACAACACCAGGATCGACGTAGCGTCTTTGGCGCGCGGAGACAGACACGCCGAAGCGCCGGTCACGATCGCGGTGGCCAGCGTCGCCGCCGCCACAACCAACCCGGCGGTCACGGCGCCCGCAAGTCTTTCATCCTTGATACGACGCCTCGCTATGACTTCGAGCCCTTGTGCCAGCCTGCCCGTCAACTTGGCCGGATGGGGTAACCAACGCGGGTCGCCGAGCACCGCGTCCAACAGCAGCGCACAGGCTATGTGGGCTGGGCGCTTCATCGCGATACCCTCATCCCCCCTTCTTCTGCCGGAGAGCGACTTCGGTGTCACCGGCTTCGAGCACGGCGCGCAGACTGCTCGCCAGCCGGTCGTTCTCTTCTCTTGTGCGTACGGCGACACGGAGGAAGCGCCGGTCCAGGCCCTCAAAGTCGTCACAGACCCGTACTGCGAGTCCTTGCCGCAACAGCCGCCCGGCCAGCTCGACCGCATCGATAGAGTCCCTGTCTATCTTGACCAAGACATAGTTGACGCTTCCAGGGAAGACCCGCAAGCCCCGTACTTCACACAGCCGCTCTAAAAGCCACCGGCGCTCCTCGCGCACGAATCGCCTTGTCTCGGCCGCGAACTCCTGGTCCGCCAGAGCAGCAACGCCCACCGCCTGCGCGAGGGCGTTCACCGACCACGGGGCGAGCGCCCGCCGTAGTGCCGCCGCGACATCGCCCGGCGCAACGGCGAACCCCAGTCTGAGCCCCGGCACCGCATAGAATTTGGTGAAAGACCGCATGACGATGAGATTCGAGAGGCCCAGCGCGAGCAGCCCGGGGTCGGCAGAGCCCGCCTCGTCGCTCACGAACTCCACAAACGCCTCATCTACCACGAACCACGTACGGCGATGCTGCGATACCAGGGCCACGAGCTCTTCGAGCGGGCAGACCGCTCCGGTGGGGTTGTTAGGTCTGCCGATCAAGACCATTTCGCCGCCGTCCAGTCGGGCGGCGATCTCGTCCATGTCCATGGCAAAGTCATTGGACTCGTCCAGAGGGACGTTCTCCACGGCCAGACCCGCCGCAGCGGCCGCGGCGGCGTAATCCACATAAGCCGGCACAGGGATCACCGCACCTGCTACCTGGGAACAGCCTCGGAGTACCCGGGGCAGAGCCGAGAGCAGATCGGCCGACCCGTTGCCCACCACCACACATCCAGGCGCGACACCGTAGCGGGCGCCGATGGCCTCGACCAAGTCAGAGGACTCAGGATCGGGATAATGCCGGAGGTCGTCAACATGGGCCGATATGACCGTCCGCAGCCACTCGGGAGGCCCCAAGGGATTGATGTTGGCCGAGAAATCGACGAGGTCCTGAGGCGCCACTCCCGCCGCCTCAGCCAGCCTCCTGATATTGCCGCCGTGAGGACTCAACCCCACACCTGCAAGGCCCCCACCAGGGCCGGGACGCATTCCACCACTTCGCTCGTGGCGCCGAGCGTATCGCCCGTGTACCCGCCGATCTTGCGGTGGCAGTAAGCACCGATGACGATCCCTGTTGCGATCGAGGCAGCGCCGGCCACCAGACCCTGGACATCCGCCAGCAACCAACCCGCGGCCATCAGTACCGCGGCAGCCCACAGGGGGAGCAGTAACCGGCGTGCCCCTTTGAGCGCGAAGACGGTCGCCAGGCCCCCGCCGGTACGAGAATACGAGAAGACACCCATGGTCACGATCACGGCACAGCGACCTGCAAGCGGCATCAAGAGAACGACCTGCCAGCGACTGCCCGGCGGCGACACACAGGCAAGCAGCGCCGTCTTAGTCAGAATGACACAGGCTACTGCCACGACTCCCATCGCCCCGGTATGGCTGTCGCGCATGATGGTAAGCATCTGTTCGCGAGACCGCGAACTCAAGAGACCGTCTGCGGTGTCGGCCAAGCCGTCCATATGAAGGGCCCGGGACACGGCGATAAGGAGACACACGACGAAGGCGCTCCCTGCAAGCGGAGGCAGGACCTGGTCGAGCCCGAAGCAGGCTGCCGCGGCTACTCCGCCTATGAGAAGGCCCACTACCGGGAAGAACAGGAGACCACGCCGAAGATCCTTCTCGTCACCCGCCCAGCCGCCAGGTACAGGCACACAGGTGAGAAACCGGAGCGCAGAGAAGAACGGCCTAACCGCTCCGATCATCGCTCGTCCCTCACAGGAGACGTCCGCGCGATGTCGATACCGCGGCTTCCTCGAAGGTGGACACCTCGGTCAACACCCGCACAGCCGCGTCGACCACGTTCATGGCCAGCGCCGCGCCCGTCCCCTCACCCAGGCGCAGATCCATATCGAGAAGGGGACGCTTTCCGAGACGCTCGAGCGCGACGCGATGGCCTTGCTCCACACTCCGGTGAGCGGCGATCAGGTAGTCCGCACAGAGCGGGCAGAGTGCGCGGGCCACCAAGGCTCCCGCCGTGGAGATGAAGCCGTCCACCACCACCGGCCTACGCATCGCGGCGGCGCCGAGGATCAGACCGGCGATGCCGCCGATCTCGAAACCACCCAACTTGGACAGCACGTCGAGACCGTCTTGCAGATCCACGGCGTTCGTTCGCAGACTCTGCTTCACGATCTCCACCTTGCGTCGCAGCTGGTCGTCGCCGATACCGGTCCCGCGGCCGGTGACCTCAGCCGGAGAGGCGCCCGACACCGCGGCCACGATAGCACTGCTTGCCGTGGTGTTGCCTATCCCCATCTCGCCCGTGCCGAAGACATCGGTAGAGGGTCCGAGTTCCAGCGCCACGCTGATACCGGCCTCTACAGTCTCCAGCGCCTGCCCGCGCGTCATGGCCGGGCCCCTAGCGATGTTGGCCGTTCCTCGACCCACCTTCCGGTGGACCACCGCGTCCCCCAGGCCGGTGAGATCGCCTGCCACTCCCATGTCGACAATCACGACCCGGGCCCCCACCTGCCGGGCGAGGGCATTGATGGATGCCCCACCGGCCACGAAGTTGGCCACCATCTGTAGGGTGACTTCCTGCGGATACGCGCTCACGCCCTCAGCGACCACGCCGTGATCGCCCGCCATCACTACTATGGTCTTTCTGCCTACCGAGGGCTTCATCGATCCGGTCATGCCCGCCAGATCTTCGGCCACATCCAGCAGCCGCCCCAATGCCCAGTACGGCATGGCCAGCCGCTCGAGCCGGTCGTGAGCCGCCCCCTTGACGGCTTCGTCCAGAGGCAGGATCGAATGGACGGTCTCGTCAAACAAGCCCATGCAACATCCTCTCAACGGCGTCGTAGCCGGTGAACTCGGCCGTATCGGGCCCTTTAATGGCAATCGGTAACCCACTCACCATCAACACCACGACCTCCGCCGCGGAGGCGATGATCTGATTGCACCGGCCCAGAAGATCCCGGTACCGGCGGCCGGAGACGGAAACCGGCACCACACCCATCCCGACCTCGTTGGTCACGAGGATAGTGGTTCCGTGGCGTCGGGCACAGACCTCGGTGATGGCTTCGCATTGCGGGACGATGTCCTCTTCTGTGAGACCGGCGGCTGAGTCGGCCGGGCCGTCCATGCCTGAGCGCCACATGAGGTTGCCCATCCATACGGCGAGACAATCAACGAGCACCACCGCGCCTGCCGGCGCCGCTTCGAGCGCTGCAGCCAGGTCTTCCGGTTCTTCCAACGTGCTCCATCCCCCCGCCGCACGGGCGACCTGGTGCGAGCGGATGCGTTCTGTCATCTCATCGTCGACTGCCACACTGGTCGCGAGAAACACCCGCGGCGCCGGCATAGACTCGGCGAGGCGCTGGGCCATACCGCTCTTACCACTGCGGCAGCCTCCGGTCACAAGGACTATGCGCCCCACTTCAGCCTCCCCTGTGATCATCTGCCGACCACAGCCCCGAGAGGATGGCCCGATCCTCGAACAAGGTGACCCGCACGACTGATGCCGGCCGCACATCAAGCATCCAGAGATTCGCCCGCCCCAAGCCGAGCAGTGCGCAGACAACCGCCCTCACTACGCCCCCATGAGCAAAGACCAGTGCGGCGTCCGCCCCTTGTTCCACGATCCGCCCACAGACACGCGCGACGCGCCGGTCGAAATCAGCGGAGTTCTCACCTCCAGGGAATACGGCTGCCTCGCCGGGAGAAGACCACATATCGAGGGCTCCCGGGAAGCGGGCTTCGATCTCTTCGGCGGTGAGCCCTTCCCAAGCCCCGAAGTCGATCTCCCGGAGGTCCGGGTCGGTCTCAAACGCCAAACCATGCGGGCAGACCACCGCCGCAGCCGTCTCCTGCGCGCGCAGCAAGGGACTGGCCGCGCACCACGTCGCCGCCCCCGGCGCGAAGAGACCGGCCGGCAGCGACCCGGCCAGCCGCAGCACCTGGTTTCTTCCATGGGCGGTCAGCGGTAGGTCAGTCGATCCCACGAAGCGACCGGCGGAGGTCCCCTCGGTCTCACCGTGACGTATCAGATAGACCTGCTTCGGCTTCACCGCTTCCTCCACCTGTCACAAAACGGACAGAAGCGTCCCGCGGGCTCCGAGAGCCCGGGAACGCCGCATTTCGATCCCGGATCCGGCACTGCCGCCTCGTTCCTCGAAGGCCACGCGCCTTGTTCGCACACGGGTAGGTGTTCTGGCTCCCGGATCGATCTACTCGCGGCGCCTTCCCGTCCCAAGCGGACAGTGGCATCAGCGGCTTTCGTCCCCGGTCACAGCGGCGGGTCCGCGACGGACTTACACCGTCTTCCCCAGCGGCTCCCTAGGAGCAACCCGTGTTGGCCGGGCATTAGTACCACGAAGAGCAGTCGTCATCAAGACCACCCGGCTGCCGTACGCTAGGGGCGGACGGATTCCCTTGACAGCGCACAGCACGTCCGCATAGAATAAGGATGCTGTCGGTATCTCTCATGGTCCAGCTACCGCGAGAGATGAGGGAACCCGGTGCAAATCCGGGGCTGCCCCGCAGCGGTGAGTGGGAACGAAAGCCATCAACAAAGCACTGGCTCGATAGAGCTGGGAAGCGATGGCCGGTAGAAGCATTCCGTCTCGGCGGAACCGCCCACAAGTCCGAAGACCTGCCGATGGCGCACGTTGGCTACCGCAACTTCGAGGGAGAGGAGCGGTCGGCGTCATGTTGCCAATATCCCTGACCTACCAGGGTTTCGGCCTGCCTCCGGCCCTTCCTCCGGCTGCTCACGGAGAGCAAGGAGGAGTCTATGAGCGCGCCCAGTAAAACAGGCCTGAGCGTGGTCGCCGATAGGGTCGTCAAGATAAAGGACGCCCACGGATTTGCCAACTCAAAGGGAGGGGCCGCCCCCACAGCCGCCCCCAGCGAGAAGCCCGGCCCGATAGTGTGTCCCACTACCGGCACTCGAGCCGGCCCGGCCTACGCACGTATTGTCGAGACACTCACCCGGCGACTCTGCACGGGGCACTACCGTCCCGGAAGCAGGCTCCCTTCGGAGGCGGAGTTCTGTGCTGAATTCCGTGTGAGCCACATGACCCTGAGAAGAGCCATGGCGATTCTGGCCGAGAGAGGCCTGGTGTCAACCGAAAGAGGTAGAGGCACATTCGCGCGTTCGTGTGATCTAAGCGACGCGGTCTTTTCCATGAAGCAGCTCGCGGGCGAGTGGTGCGATCGTCCTCTCGAGGCACGGCTCTTGTCGCTCGCGATGATGAAGGCGAGTGGTTGGATAGCGCGCAGACTTGCGATCGCGGAGGGTGACCATGTGATCCACCTACGGCAACTGATGCTGAGTGCGGGCGTCCCCGTGGTCTATCACTGGGAATACATCCGCTATGATCCGCGTCGGCCATATGTGGAACTGGTGCTCGAGGCGGCCTCTCTTCATGGGTTGCTGAAGCCGTCGAAGCGCAGGAGCTTCGGAAGCGCGCAGGTCACCTTGCGCGCCACAGCGCTGAGCGCCACCGCCGCGAGGCTGCTGAGTAGGCCGCCACGTACCCCGGCTCTACGCATCCAACACCTGTTCCACGACGGCAATGGTCATCCCGTCAGTTCAGGATGCCTGCTGATGCGTGCGGACGTCTTCACGCTCCAGACGTCGCTGGGCCCCGGCCGATTTGGTGACCCGGCGGCATCTCGACCAACGAGGCCCGCACCGCCTTCCTGTGCAATCCAGTTGTCATCGGAGGTATGAAGAATGCAACAGACGGTGGAGGATCAAAGCGCAGAGAACCCGGTCCAAATGACCCAGGGTCCTTTCCAGAGGGGCTACGTCCAGATATATACGGGTGACGGCAAAGGCAAGACCACAGCCGCGATCGGACTCGCGGTGCGTGCGGCAGGCGCGGGACTACGGGTCTACATAGCCCAGTTCATCAAGATGGGCGCCTACAGCGAGATACGGGCCTTAGACCGCTTCGCTGATACGATCGTCTGCCATCAGTATGGGGCGGGACGCTGGATCAGGGGCAAGTCGTCAGACGAAGACTACCTGCTCGCGCGAGACGGCTTTGCACGGGTGCGGGGTGTAGTGATGTCGGGTGAGTACCAAGTCGTGATACTGGATGAGATCATCATGGCGATCTGGCTGAAGATACTCACGGTCGAAGATCTGGTCGTCCTGATCGAAGCCAAGCCTCAACACGTCGAACTGATCCTGACAGGTCGCCGAGCCGATCCCAGGCTCATCGAGCACGCGGATCTGGTCACAGAGATGCACGAGGTGAAGCACTACTACCGCCAAGGTGTGTATGCGCGTGACGGCATCGAGAAATGAACAACGGTCTCAGGAGGTGCCACAGACGCTCTCCTCGTAGCGAAACTTGGAGCAGCGCAGCCGCTCCGGCACCTCGCAGGGGTAGTCACCCGTGAAGCAGGCC
>JAFGIH010000417.1 GCA_016929985.1 Thermoleophilia bacterium
CTGCCGGTCGCCCTGCTCCTACTCGTCAGCGCAGTCACGACGGGCCGCTGTACCGCAATCGCCCCAATGCGCAGCGCGATATGGATCATCTGCGCACCCGTCGCCGTCTCCATTCTCCTGGCAACACTCGTGCGCTCGCGCTGGCAAGGCATGAACGGCGACTTGCTTGGCGCGGTCTTCATGTACATGCCGCTGGCACTTGTGATTGTCACCGCCGTTCACGGAACCTTACGAAGAAGCGCGGTTACCAAGACCGCCGCGGCCCTGCTGGTGGCGGCGAGCTGCATCCCGGTGCTCTGGCTGCTCGCTATGGTCGTCCCCGCGCCTCCAGTTCCCGCCGAGTACTTGCCGTTCGCCTACTTTCTGCCCGGGATCGTTGTGGCCTTTCTCATCGTGGCGGGCCTGCTTCGCCGTCGCGTCCCGGCTCCTGCATAGAAGCAGCGCGGTTCGCAGACGTCCCCACACAATTGACGAACACATACGCGCCGGCGAGTCTCGAAGGCTCTGTTGCGTTTGCCGACGGTCATCTGATGCAGCGTGCTGGCTACTTCCAGCCGCGCAACAGCCTCGTTGGGTGGGAGCACATTCGCCAAAGGTCGCCCCTAGTCCTCCCGGTCACTCCCACGGCATGACAACGAAGCCCAGACTCACCGCGGAAACCGAGGGATTGTGAGCCAGAGCCAGCGCGGCCTTGGGATGGCCGCAGACCACGACACCGAAGTAGCGCACTCCATGTTGCTCGAGGTAGCCGGCGGACTGGCTGCACCGGTAGGCAGTACCATCGGGCGCTCGTTTCGCGATACTCCTGAGCGTCTCCACTAGGTCATCTTCGGCATCTTGGTGAGTCCTTGAGAACCCCGAGAGTTCCACTACTTCCCACGTGAAGTCAACCCCTACCAGATGCGCGTCCCAGAGCTCCCACGGCTGCGCATCGTCCGAGTACACCCACGTCGCACCCCAGAGAAGCTCCACGTTCTGGCCGAGAAGGCTTTCGACCTCTGCCAGCGAGATGGTGCCGTCAAATGAAACCGCCATTTCCACCGTTGAGTCCGGCGGCGCCGAGGAAAGGCGTGAGAGCGACGATGCGGTTTCCGCAGCCCAGACGCCAAGGAGCTCTTCCTCTTGAGCGACGGACTCAGGCTGACTAGACGCGAGATCGGTCGACTCGGTTTTCGCATGGGCTGCCCCCGCGGGCGCCAGGAACCCGAGCGCCCGCGCCGGCTGACTGCTTACGAATCGGCGACCGTTGTCCCCTCGCGCGAGAGAGTCGCCGTAACCCCGATCGTCGAACACTCCTCGAAACTGCTCACCTCCCCACACATCGAACTCGACAGAGACTTCTCCGGCCGGTACGATGACATCACCCACTGTGCGATACGCGGTGTACTCGTTCACCGCGCCCGGGAACCTCGACCTCGTGGTCCCAGGCAACATGATCCGGGTGTTGGGGTAGGCGACAGGCACAAGGCTGCAGTAGTAGCTGTCGATCCGCTCGGCCTCGGCGTTGAGACGCCAGTTCCAGAGAACGACGATCGCGGCGAGCACGATCACAGCCGCGAGGGTCAGACCTCCAGAGAGGAGAAGGATCCGCCGCGTGCTCCTGCGCCTGGCCTTCTTGATGAAAGTAGCCTCGTCGAGCGACGGCGCGTCGGCCACGTCACCGCCTTCAGGCAGCACGTTGGTACCCGTTTCCTCGTTCACCTCACGACCTTCCTTTCTCGCTCTGCGCCCGCAGGCGCTTCCGTGCTCTGAAGAGCCCGACCTTCGTGGTGTTGATGCAGCGGCCTACTGAGGCGGCGGTCTCTTCGACCGTGCAGTTCTCCAGGTACCTCAGCTCGAGCAGGCGGCGGTCAGCGGCGGAGAGTGCCGACAGCAAGCGTCGCGCTTCTTCCCGGTCAACCACGGCCAACGCCGCAGTCAGTGGATTGTCTCCGGAGTCCGTCGAATCGGGCGCTTCAGCGACAAGCACGTCGTGACCCTGCTTTCGTGCCCAGTCGACGTGCTTGTTGTGCGCGACGGTCAGCACCCAAGCACGCAATCTGCCCGGTTCGATGCCATCGAGATGCTGGTAGGTGACCAGGAGCGTTTCCTGAGCCAGGTCTTCAGCGTCGGTGTGCGACAGGCCGCGTCCGCGCAGGTATCGGTACACCAGCACGAACAACTCCTGCCACACGTCGCCTCCCCCTCCTATCGCCCGCCTTCAGTCTGGGTCACCCGACGACCACTCCGTCACACTGTAGAACGAACGAGACGGGCTGAGGGGTACAACAACTCTGCTGGTTCCCCCGCTGCCCCCCTGGGGCTAGACGGAGGGCGTCTTCCCCACGCCCGTGTCGGGTGCACCGATCTCTTGATCGACTCCGTCCGGCGTCGCCCCGGCCATCGTCCCGTCGAGCCGCCGCACCGCGGGCATGATCCACGGCAGCACACCGGTCAGCAGCACCGCCGCGCCCGAGATGACGAACCAGGGCGCGACCCCCGTCTTCTCCGCCAACGGCCCCGCCAGCAACAGGCCCGGCACCGCCGCCAGCAACGCCGATGTCGTGTAGAGCGACATGACCCGCCCCAGCTTGGCGGGGTCGATGAGCGTCTGGAACATGGCGGTGAGTGGAGCACCGAACATGGGTACCGAGAGCCCCATGACAACGCAGAAGCCCACGAAAGCCCAAAAGGCCGAAGACGGCAACAGCCCTGACACCCCCAGCATCAGTCCCACCAGGCAGATGCCGCCGCCGATCAACTTGGTAGCCGGGATCCTACTCGACAAACCGCCGATCGCGAGCGAGCCCACCAGCATGCCGGCCCCGAAGGCTACCTCCACCACGCTTGCCGAAACGGCGCCTCGGCCGAAATGCGCCAGCGTCATGAGCGGGAACAATGCATTCAGTGGCATGTACAACAGGGTGACTACCGTGAGGATCACCGTCAGCCAGAGTATCCCGCGAATACGCACGAGTTCCCGCCACCCCTCCACAAACTCGGCGACGAAGTCGGTGATGAACCCACCCTGCGAGGTCTCCCCGGCTTGACGCTCCGGGTTTGGGATGCGGACGAGAAGCAGCGATACCACCGCCAGCAGCGCCCCGCCGATGTCGATGGCGATGACGGCCGTCATGGGCGC
>JAFGIH010000418.1 GCA_016929985.1 Thermoleophilia bacterium
AGATGGATTCCTGCACCAGTTCGATGATGTCCAGGATCTTGATGTCGTCTCCGGTCTGCTCGGCCGAATTGAGGAAGTTACTCTTGCACCACGGGCAGGCGCTGACGATAGCCTCGGCGCCGACGGCCCTGGCTTCCTTGAGCCTCTCGGCGCCGGTCCACTGGGCGAAATCGGGATAGGCGTCTATCACGCCTCCGCCTGCGCCACAGCACCAGGCATACTCCCGGGTGCGGTACATCTCGACGAGCTCGATGCCCGGGATGCTCTTGATGATGTTCCTGGGCGGATCGTAGACCCCGTTGACTCCGCGGCGGTATTTCTTGGGGGGGTCGTGCAACCAGATCTGCATGCCTTTGGGCTTGTACTCCTTGCCTTCCCAGTGGATCCACGGCTCGCCCAAGCGACCTAGGTGGCAGGGATCGTGGTAGGTGACCTTGAGGTCGAGGGGCTTCTTGGGCTGCAGCCTGCCCTCCTGGATGAGCTTCTCCAGGTACTGGGTGATGTGATAGACCTCGACTCCGAGCTTCTTGCCGATCTTGTCGTAGAGCACCTTGAACGTGCCGTAGCAGTCGGAGCACGGCGTGACCAGCACCTTGGCGCCCACTGTCTTGAGGGTATCGGCATGGTGCTCGGCGAACTTTGTCAGCTCGCCTTCGTAGCCCAGCTCATAGGCCCGCCCGGCGCAGCAGGCTTCGTCGGCGCCAAGGATGCCGACGTCCACGCCGGCCTGCTGGAGCAGCTTCACGCCCGCTTGGGCCGTGGGCCACAATTCCTGGTCGTACGAGTAGCGGCAGCCCGCGAAATACACCACTTCGGCGCTCTCTTGAGTCACCCGTTTGACGTCAAGGCCGGCCGCCCAGTCGCCTCGCTCGGCGCGGGGCTTCAGCATCATGTTGTCTTCGTTGCGCAGGCTGCGGAGGAAGGGCTGATGCTGCGGGAGCAGATAGCCCTGGTCGACACATTCGATCCTCAGTTCCTGCATGTGCTGCAGTGGTTCCAGATCCTGCTGCACCTTGCAGGCGATGTCGCACGAGCCGTCCATCATGCATTTGTAGAGGACGTCCAAGAAGGAGTCGTCGATCTCGATGGCGCCCTGCATCAGCGAGTAGGAGAGGTTGAACTTGCCGCCGGCGGCGAAGGCGTGCCAGTGATACCTGGCCACGGACGGGCAGCCCTGCATATAGTCGAAATCTTTGATGTACCGCCACGGTATGTAGTGGCAGTACGAGCAGCGGGTGCACCGCTGAGTATCGTGTTCGAAGTCCTGCCAGGCCATCTCAGTCGCCTCTCTTTTCGCCCGCGGCGAAGCAGAGCTTGCCTGGGTTGAGTATCCGGTTGGGGTCGAAGATGTCCTTGACCTTCTTCTGCATGGCCACGGTGTCGGGGGAACGCCGGTAGGCTACGTCCACCCACCCCGGGTAGGGCCGGGAGAAGAAGGCTCCCTCTGTCTCCAGGCGGTCCACCGCCGCGGCTTCGCAGCGGCGCACCAGGTCTGCTTCGGCGCCATCGGCGGGATCGTGGTAGAGGGTGAACTCGCAGTGGCAGCTGGTGCCCTGCACGACCGGCTGGATGTAGGCCCCCATGTTCTCGCGAGGGAACCCCAGCTGCCCGGCTAGGTCGGTCATCGTCGCGGCGAACCCTGGGGTCTTGCCCTGCGTGGTGAGGAAGAAGATGTCGCGGAAACCACCTCGATATCTCAGCTTCCAGTAGGGATCGGGCGACGGGCGCATCAGGAGGGGATAGAGTTCCGCGGCCTCGATGCCGGAGATGCCGGCCTGCGCTTGCAGGCTGTGGGACGCGGCCAGTTCGGCCAGATCGTCCTCGAGGTACTGCACCTTCTCCTCGGGCAGCAGGCCACAACCCTCGAAGCCCACGAACATCACCCAGGGTGGTAGCTCGTCGCGTAACGCCACGATCTCCGTGGGGCTCTGCCGGGCGATGGCAGCCAGGTCGAGCCCGTTCACGATGAAGATCTTGCCCGTGAAGCGGATGCGCGACAGGTGGTAGCTGAGTTCGATCAGGGGCCCCAGATCGTCGCTGGCGATGAAGAACGCCCGGTACAACTCCGACGTCTCGCGGCACTTGAGGGACATCCAGGTGACGATGCCTATGGTCCCCTGCGCCCCCGAGATCAATCTCTGCGGATCCATCTGAGTCGGCCCAAATGGGCTGATCTGCGCTTTGCCGATCTCCCATTGCTGTTCAAGGGTGTCTGGTCCGGCGGCTTCGCCGGTGCGCATCCGATCGCCCGAGCCGAAGACCAGTTCGGTGCACAACATCGGGTCGGTGCTGTCGAAGTGCACGCTCGGCATGAGGATGGGGTCGCGCTCGAGAGCGGCGGCCAGCACCGATTTAGAGGCGCGGGGGAGGAGGGGCATATAGGCCGCCAGGCCGTGGGCGGCAAGCTCGCTCTGAAGCCGGTCGAACGTGACACCCGGCTCGACGATGCAGACGCGGTTGTGGGCGTCGACCCGGATGATCTTGTCCATCCTTCGGAGATCGACCACGACCGCTCCCGGGACGCCGGGCGTCGTCCCGTCCCGGAAATGGGGGGGTCCGGAACTCACGGGTATGAGGGGGGTCTTGCTCTCGTTGGCCCACCTGACGAGCCGCTGCACCTCATCGGTGTCGGCCGGCCTTGCCACCGCGGCCGGCCTGTTCTCAGCAGACCCGCCGGCGTACTCCTCCAAGGTGGCCGGGTCGTCCCGGATGTTCTTCTTGCCGATTATGCCAGCGAGATCGTTCTTGACCATTCTTGGCCTCCCAGCCCCAGTGCGAGTAACGCGGTACGTACAATCTAGGCAAGCGATGAGATGAGCGCCGGCACCACGGCTCTCCAGTCGTCCACGATGCCGTAGTCGGCGACTCTGAAGATGTTGGCTTCAGGATCCTTGTTGATGGCTACTATCACTTTGGAGCTGGAACAGCCGCTCACGTGTTGACTGGCGCCGGAGACGGCCACCGCGACGTAGAGGTCGGGACTGACTATCTTGCCTGTGATGCCTATCTGTTGACTATCAAGAGCCCACTTCGCGTCGCAGGGCGGGCGTGTGGCGCCTACAGCCCCGTCCAGGAGCGCCGCCAATTCGCCCAGTTGCTCGAAGCCGGCTGC
>JAFGIH010000419.1 GCA_016929985.1 Thermoleophilia bacterium
CCGTACACCTTGTTGTGAGCGGAGATGACCCCCATACAGTTCGGGCCGACGAGAGCCATGTCGTACTTCTCGGCGATGGCGACCATCTCGTCCTCCATGGCTAGGCCCTCAGGCCCGGCCTCAGAGAACCCGGCCGAGACCACCACGACGGCCTCGACGCCTTTGCGGCCGCATTCTTCCATCACTCCGTTCACCAGCTTGGCCGGCACGGCGATGATGACCAGGTCGGGAGTCTCCGGCAGGTCGGTGATGCTGGGATATACCGGCAGCTCCAAGATCTCGCCGCCTTTGGGGTTCACCAGGTAGATAGGCCCGGGAAACTCGCCCAGGATCAGGTTGGCGGTGATCATGCCGCCCCACTTAGAGGTGTCCGCCGACGCGCCCACCACGGCAACGTCGCCCGGCGCCACGAGAGCGCCCAGCCGCGATATGTCGGCCGGCGGCCGGGTGGAGACCTCCACGGGCTCGCCCACTGCGATGAGGGCGTCCACCGCCACCGGGGTCGAACCGTCGATGAGCAGCGGGTTGACGTCGATCTCGCGGATCTCCGGATGGTCCTCCGCCATCTGCCCCAAGGCCATGATGATCTTGGCAAGCGCTTCGCGGTCCACCGGCGGCTCACCGCGGGCCGGCCCGAGAAGGACCTTGGCGTTGATCTCGTCCATGAGCTCGTAGGCGTCGTCTTCGGAAACGGGAGCCACGGCAAAGGCCACGTCCTTGAGCGCCTCGGTGAAGATGCCGCCCAGGCCGAACATGACCACCGGCCCGAAGAGCAGGTCGCGCACCAGCCCCACGACGAACTCCCGCCGGCCCTTGACCATGTGTTCGATGAGCACTCCCTCGAGCGTCGCCCCGGCGGCGGCAGCCCGGGCCTCAAGCGTCCGGTAGCCCTCGCGGACCTCAGTCTCGTCGCCGATACGGAGCAGCACCAGCCCAGCGTCGGTCTTGTGCTGGATGGAGGGAGCGGAGCCCTTCATCACCACCGGATAGCCGATGCGTTCCGCCAGTTCGACTGCCGCGTCGGCGGAGGTGACGGTACCGCCCTGAGGCACGGCGATGCCGTAGGCGGCGAAGAACTGCTTGCCGGCGTCTTCGTCCAGGGCCTGCGCGCCGCTCGCCAACGCCTGCTCGATGAGGGCGCGACCCGGGCGAGTCGCGGTTTCTTGTAGCTGATCACCCATGGCTGTGCGTGCCTCCCCGCTGTGGTTCACGAAGCACCTAGTATGGACGATGGCGGCGGATTAGGGAACGGGGTGTTCGCCCTTCGCCGCCCGCCCCGCGGCCCTCTCCTCAAGATCCACCGTGCACCCGCTCATGCATGCGTCCTTGCACACGAAGTCGCAGGGCTCGATGTGGATGTTGACCCGGGTCTCCGGCAAACGCTCTTTGATGGCCGCGACGATCTCGTCGCTCAGGGCGTGTGCGGCACCGACCGACATGTGGTCGTCGACGACCAGGTGGAAATCGATGAAACGGTTCGAGCCGGCCTTGCGCGTCCGCACATGATGAATGCTGCGCACCTCCGGCCACCCGTCGGTCACGAAGCCGGCTATCCACTCGACTTCCTCTCCGGGCAGGCTCACGTCGACGAGATCGCGCGCCGCCTCGCGTGTGAGATGCCAGGCCGCCTTCAGGATCATGAGCGCCACCAGGATTGCCACTACCGGGTCCAGCCACCGCAGGTCGACGGAAGGCGAGATCATGCCCACGATCCAGATGACCAGCAAGCCCACCATCACGCCCACCGAGGTGTAGACGTCGGTGCGCAGGTGCCAGGCGTCCGCCTTCAGGGCCACTGAATCGGTCTCGTTACCCACCTTGAACAGCCGGCGCGACACAAAGAGGTTGACTATCGCCGAGACCAGCATCACCCCCACGCCCCAGAAGGGCATGTCGATCTCATGCGGGTCGATGAGCTTGCGCACCGCCTCGTAGATGATCCAGGCCGCGGCGGCGAAGATGAGCACAGCCTCGACGGTGCCGGAGATGTTCTCGAACTTGCCGTGGCCGAAGGGATGGCGTTCGTCGGCCTCGCGACTCGACGCCCGCACGGCGAAGAAGGCAATGATCGCGGCCGCGAGATCCATGCCGGAGTGGATGGCCTCGGAGATGACCGCGACCGAACCGATAAGCAGGCCCACTACCAGCTTGAGGACTATCAGCAGGCTGTTCGAGGCCACCGACAGTATGGCGGTAGCTGTCTTCTTGTTCGCCAGACCCAGCAAAGAACACCTCCAAATATGCGAAAAGCCCTGCAGGAACCAGTGCGTCCCGCAGAGCTCACATACCTGTCGCCCTACTGCTCGTCAAGCCCGGCTACACTCCACCGCGCGACTACCGAGAGAGACCGCGCTGGAGTTGCCTGATCAAGTTGGAAGTATAGGGCCTGAGGGTGGCCCGGGCAAGTGGCCCTGACTACACGGCGCCCCTCCCCGGCCCGCCGGGGAGGGGCGCCAGACGTACGAACGAACTAGAACTCCACCACCCGCGACGGCGCCGTGAAAGAGGAGAAAGTGGCGACGGCGTCCTTCAGGTAGAACACCTGGCAGTTGCCGTCGTCGGCCGCATACCGACCCTGCAGACTCGGATACGCGTCAAGCATGCTCTGCTTGGCCTCGAGGCGATCGTCGTCCACCACGGTCGCCTGCACGCGGACCCACTCACCGTCGTCGAAAGCGCAGATCTCAACCTTGGGGTTGGCGGCCATCTGCTTGGAGACGTCCTTGACCTTGCCGGTCTGGATGTAGAGCTTGCCGTCGAACAGATGGACGGTCCCGAAGGCGCGTACCCTGGGCTGGTCGCCTTCTATGGTGGCCAGATAGTACGCGCCGCACTTCTTCAAGAAATCGTGGACTTCCTGCATGTTCTCTTTCCTCCGTTGGTACAGAATTTGAACTCTCATGGTACTACGAACCACCCTCTCGCCGCTCGTAGCACTCCCCCGGCTCGGGCCTCTCCGGCCAATGAGCGGTCTCGTAGCCGAGTTCCTTCCGATAGGCCTCCCATCCCTCTAGCCCTTGGATGGCGATGTTGGCCTCCAACACGCAGTCGCCGTAGGCGCACTGCAAGGCGCCCTCGATGTCGTCCCGGACTAGGTCTCCCTGCTCCATGGCCCTGTGACAGGCGGTGCAATACACCCACGCCTCGTCGCTCGCGTCCTCGGCTATCTGGCAGGACGCCTTCTCCTCTTCGGTCAGGTCACGGTACCGC
>JAFGIH010000420.1 GCA_016929985.1 Thermoleophilia bacterium
AGTCGCTCGAGGTCCCGATGCGGGTGGGGACGTCGAGATCTCCGGGAGTACCCTTGCCCAGTTGGCCGCTGATGTTGTACCCCCAGGTCCACAGGGAGCCGTCGGACTTGAGGGCCAGAGAGTGGTAGAACCCGGCATCGAAGGTGGGCTGCGCCTGAGAGGTGAGCGTGGGCAGGGTGAGGGCGGGCGCGCCGGAGGTCCAGGCAAGGCTTGCGGTGAGCGCCAACGCCAAGGCCAAGGCAAACAAGCAGAAGCAGCCCAGAGAGAGCCACCGGTTCTTGGCGACCAGTCGGCATGAATGCAGTCTAGCCATGCATCGGTCCCCTTTCCAACACGTCCGTCACGAGGCTCGCTTGGCAGGTGCGCAAGATCCATATCGTTGCTGTTGCCTCCCTGCTCGCTACTTCTGCATCAGGTTGTAGAGCAACTGCGCGCACTCTCCCCGGGTGGCGGCGAGGGTGAAGTCATAGGTGAGGTCGATGCCTTGCAGCCCGTCCAGCAGCCCGGCATAGGCGGCCTTGCGGGCGTTTATGAAGTGCTCCTCCAGGGAGAACTGGTCGGGCAAGAATCCGGCTTCGTACTCCACCGGCGGATCGGGGAGATCGGCTGCCCGAGCCACCATGGTGATGAGCTGCTGGCGGGTGATCTTCTCCCCGGGAGCGAACGTGGTCGGCGTCTTGCCCTGGGTGATGCCGTGATCCGCGCACACCGCCACATACTTGGAAGGATAGAAGGGGTCGGTGCCCATCTGAGCAGCCACGTCGACGAAGGGACACACCTCGGTTCCGGTCACCGCATAGCCCAGCGTCTTTACGATCATCTTGGCGAACTGCTGGCGCGTCACGTCGTCGTCCGGCCCAAAGTTCCCGTCTGTGTACCCGCCGATGATGCCTCGTGCCGCCAATGCGACGATGGCGTCGTGGTAGGGATGGGTGGCCGGGACATCCTGGAAGCCTGAGCACCCCGGAATCGTGGTGGAAGTCGTCGTCGTGCTCGTCGTCGAGGCAGGTATCGAGATGCCGGTCATGATCTGGGTGGGCTGCCAGCGATCCTCAGTGGTATCGTCCCCCACCGAACCCCACTGGTTGTCGCCCCAGCCCCACAAGGACCCATGGTCTCGCAGGCCGAGCGAGTGCTTTGCGCCGGCGGCCACCGCAACCCAGCTGGTCTCCGCCCCGATCTGGGTGGGGACGTGGCGTTCCGTGGTGGTGCCGTCACCCAGCCTGCCGTCGCTGTTCTCCCCCCAGGCCCACAGCGTCCCGTCGGTCTTGACAGCCAGAGAGTGCGTATCGCCCGCGGCGATGACTGCCCAGTCGGTCGCCGTTCCGACGCGGGTAGGTACGGTCCGCGTTGTGGTGCCTCCATCGCCCAGCTGGCCGGACTCGTTGCCGCCCCAGACCCACAGAGAGCCATCGACCTTGAGAGCCAGGCAATGGGCGAGACCGCTGCTGTCGCCGGCGGAGATGGCTACCCAGTCTGCAACGGTGCCAACCTGGACGGGCCGGGTCTGATGAACCATGGTTCCGTCCCCCAGTTGACCGTCATTCCTCCCCCAAGCCCAGAGAGTCCCGTCGGACTTGAGGGCAAGCGAGGAGAAACTGCCGGCGGACACCGCCGCCCAATCGGAGTCCATCCCGATGCGCTTGGGGATGTAGCTGTCGTTGTTCGTCCCATCACCCAGTTCGCCGGTGGCATTGTGGCCCCATGCCCACAGCGAGCCGTCGGATTTGAGGGCCAGCGAATGGACACGCCCACCCGATACCTCCACCCAATCGGTCTCATCTCCGATTCGGGTGGGTACAAGGCGGTCGGTCGTGGTGCCGTCACCCAGTTGGCCGCATCCGTTGAATCCCCAGGTCCAGAGTGACCCGTCGACCGCGATGGCCAAAGAATGATCGAGCCCCCCAGATACCGCCGCCCAGTCCGTGCCGGCTCCGATCCTCACGGGAACCTGGCGGTCGTCCAGCGTGCCGTCGCCAAGGTCTCCCCGGTAGTTGTTGCCCCAACCCCAGAGGGAGCCGTCGGCCTTGATGGCCAGAGAGTGGCCGGCGCCGGCGTCGAAGGTCGACTGGGCGTGAGAGCCGGGTGCCGGCGCGGTCAGTGCGGGCGCGCCGGGCCACCAAACCAGAATCGCGATGAGTGCTGCCACCACCACGACAAGAGCGATGGAGCGCGTGCGGGAAGGCCAGCATCTCTTCGCGAACCTGTGGGCGCCGTGCAGTCCTCCCATGCAACGACCTTCCTCACTGTCAGGTGCGACTAGCGGATACGGCTAGAGTGAAGACTGTTCGAGACTCCGCACAGGCCAAGCCCCCCGGGAACCAACATGCCATGCGCCAGTCTTGTTTAGTCTACTGCGATACTTACCTCATCGCAACCTGCGACCTGGGCACACCCGAGCGCTCCAGTCCGGCCTCCACCTCCGCCCGTCTCTCCGAGTGTCCGGTACGTGTAAGCCGAGCCGCTCGACGCCGCTCCGAACCGTTCCCGGTCTTCGCTCGGCCGCTTTTATGCCCGATCGACCCGCAGTCGCTCCTTGAACACCTTCAACGCCAGCGCGCCCACAGCTCCGAAGGCCGTCAGTGCCGCCAGACCGATCTTCGTCACGTCGAACACCGGCTTCACGCTCACCCCGTCGGGCCCGATGATGATGGTGGCCACCGGCCTGCCGATCGAGCCACCTCCACCACCGCCGCCACCGCCGCCTCCTACCGGAGCCGGCTCGGAAGAGGCGTCGGCCTCCGAGGCCGCCTTGCTCTTCGGACCCCCGGCGGGGCCGAACCCCATGCCCGATCCGAAGCC
>JAFGIH010000421.1 GCA_016929985.1 Thermoleophilia bacterium
ACTGTGGAGATGGAAATGGCGCGGTGTGAAAGACCGAATCCGTGGGGGTCGGTGATAATCCTGACCGATTCGAGCACTGCCCGCATGTTGAGCAGGGGCTCTCCCATGCCCATGTAGACGAGGTTGGACAGTCGCTTCTCTTGGGCGGCCGCGTGCACGTACACCGTGCGAACTTGGTCCACGATCTCCGCCGCTGAGAGGTTCCGTCTCAATCCCATCGTACCGGTGGCGCAGAAGGCGCAGCCCACTGGGCACCCGACCTGGCTGGAGATACAGGCTGTGGCCCGACCGCTGTAGGGCATGAAGACCGCCTCGAGCGCCGCGCCGTCCTGCCCTGCGAGGAGGAACTTGGTCGTCCCGTCGGGTGCACTCCGTTCCTCTGCCGGGCGTAGGGATGAGACCCCCAGCGCATCGAGAGCTATGCGCATCGCGGCCGGAAGGGTACTCGCCTCCGAGAAAGGTCGCAGCGGGCGGGAGAACAGATGCTCGCAGACTTGTTCATAGCGGAAAGTAGGTGACTCCGAGGTCGCGAGCGTATCGGCCAGATCGGGCCGGTAGAGGGAGAGCAAATCCCGAGGTGTCATGGGCTTGGCGCCAACCACACGAGGCCTTGCCGCCCGCTCGGGACGAGGGGGCGCCGAGCCGCGGGTCCGGGGCGCAGCCAGACGGCCGGGTCGAGCCGTCCCGGCAGGCCGTTTGCGGGAGTCAGACCGGGCGGTCACGCGGCAGAGTCCGCGGGCGGCGGCTCGGGAACGCTCGTAAGTCGCACACGCATACCCTTATTGAGGGAGAGCAGTTGGGCGGCACTGGCTGAGTTGAGCGCGATGGCGACCTGTCCCCACGAGTCGCGGAAGACGCCGAGCTCACCCGGGCGGAGATCACCGTAGGTCCGCACCACACGGGCGTTCCATTCGGGCATGCCTTCTCCGACCACCTCGATGAGGTACTGGATTGCGAGCGGAACGAGCGCCTCATAGCTCAGCGCGAGCCCGACGTTGCCGAACCGGTCGACCTCGATGACTTCTGCCGTCGCTCCGTCGAAAGTCGCTTCCGCAAAGGGCTCCTGGAGGCGAACAAGCGTGGAGGGGTCCAAAGGCGTGGCAATCGGAGCCGGGTCGGCATCGGTAGCCAGAATGGTGGCCGTGGGTGCGAAGATATCCCGGCCGTGGAACGTCGACGAGATGTCGCCCACTGGGAGCCCGGCTTTGGCGCGTACGCGAACCGGGTCGAGGACCCAAGCCGCAGTCAGCCCTCCCAATGCCTCGGCCGCTGGAATGAGGACTCCGTTGTCGGGGCCTACAAGCACGTCACCCCTCGCTGTGCAGAGGGCGATAGCCTGCCGGCCTGTGCCTACGCCGGGATCAACGATCGCCACGTGAACGGCAGGCGGATACAGAGGAGCGATCCGTCCCAACGTTAAGGCTCCCGCAGCGATATCGCCCACCGGGACCTCGTGGGATATGTGAAAGACCCGCGCCTGCGGCTTCAGGCGAGCGACGATGGCCTCACAGACGGCCGCATACCCGCCCCCCCATCCGGTGTCGCTGATAAACGTGATGATGCCGAGTCCGCTCATGATCCCCCCCATCCTAGAGAATCCAGTCGCGCCGAGTGGAACACGTGGTCTACCATGCCTCCGCGACCGATGCGCACCACAAGCCCGCTGGGCACCATCCCGGTGTGCTCATCGGTGCCCGCGCTCGAGGGGCCGAGAGGGAGCTTGACCTCGAGGACTTCCTTCCACACAGCTTCGGTCGCGTCGGACAGGGCCGGACGCTGGCTGCAGCTTACTCCGACCCCGCCATTCTCTTCCAGAGCCATCCGCACCACAAGATCACCGTCCGGACCCGACCCGGCCATGTGGAGCTCTATCTCCAGGCCTGACAGGGCGGTCGACACACCCGGGACGACCAGCAGACAGAGGCTGTCGACTTGCCACCCAAAGCGGACAGTGTCGATCTCGGTGGTCTCGGAGCGCTGCATGGTCGAAGGCAGGTCAAGGGCAAGCGATCCAGCTCCTTCCCACTCGGCGGGGTCGGTCGCGATCCCATCGATGATCGGGGCCAACACGTGACGCGGCAGCGTCGCCCGGGATGACTCCGACGGCTCCAGGATAGGGAAGAGGAGACCTGCAGGGACCGGCTCCCCGAGGCGGCGGTAGACCTCCTGCAACTGGAGACGGAAGTGGGAATCCCACACGTGATCCAATTCGGTGTGGTGATGATCTCCGAACCACCAGAACCAGTCGCTGCCCTCGGCGATCATCACGTGCCGCCAGGCTGCCTCAGTGTCTGAGCCTGCGCCCTGCGGCGCGTCCGATGTGATGGCGGGCGCCTGCTGGACGTCCGACGGGTGCGGGCCACCGCCAAGAGGGCTGCGGCGTCGGGCGGCGAGGTCGCGCGCGTCGTGAAGGAGGTCCCAGGCGATGTTGTGCGCCTTGTCGCCGCTCCAGGTGCGAAGGTCTCCCCCGATCCACGAACCCGTATGCAGCCAGTCGAGCGACCGGACGGCCGGCGACTCTCCCAGGTGCTCCGAGATGGTGACGCATCTGAGGGACGGCTCGGTGCTCAGTCCTTCGTACAGATACTGGAGGAAGTCCCGTCCGTCGCGTGGGTAGTATTCCCAGGCGTTCTCACCGTCGAGGGCGATCGTCACCAAGGGGGTCGCTACGGGCGGGCCTGGCGGCGCGGAGGAGAACGAAGCGGGCGCCGTGCGCAGCCTGGCCCCGATCTCTCTCAGCCGGCGTATGAGGTCGGCAGCCGCCTCCCGGGAATCCCACGAGCCGTAGGCGAAGCCGATGAGGTCCGACAGGGTGTGATCT
>JAFGIH010000422.1 GCA_016929985.1 Thermoleophilia bacterium
ATACGATCACGCGGTTCGGCCCGCCGGCCGGCAGACCGCCGCCCGTTCGCGTCCTAGTCCACCCCCCGGTCTCCGCGGCAAGCTTGCGCAGCAGAGCCGTGACCGGCTCCAGGGTCATGTTGGCCAGGACCGTGGCCCCCGCGAACCAACCGGGCGAAGCACCGGCTATGTCGACGTTGTGCACTTCGACGACCCCGCCCACGCCGTTCGCCTCGATGTTCTCTCGCGCCGACACCAGCGCCACCGGGTCGTTGTCGAAAGCGAAGACTGGGCCCCAGCCCAGCTTCGCGGCGGCGATGGCCAGGATGCCCGACCCCGTGCCTGCGTCGACCAGCGGGCCGAGGAGCCGCTCGCTCGGCCCCCCCGGCCGCGGACCCGCAGCGGGCGACAGGCCTTGGAGCAGCCGCAGGGTCCCCCGGGTGGTGGGATGCAGACCGGTGCCGAACCCCAACCCGGGGTTGATCATCACGTCCACGAGTCCCGCGCCTCCGGGTGCGGCGGGCTCCGCGGCAGCACCCTCCAGCGCCGGCTCCCAGGGCGGGCGGATCCGCACGTCCCCGATCACGATGGGGCGGAAATGGTCCTTCCAGCCGTCCACCCATTCCCGCGAGACGTCGCGGGTCTCGAGCCGTACCGCGCCGGAGACGCGAAGCTCGGCGGGCAGGGCGGCCAGCACGTCTTCGAGAGACACGGTCTCGCCGCTCGCCGCGTCGAACGCAGCGTCGGACGTCGGGTAGAAGACCAGGGTGGTCGTTTCGCCGCTTGGTTGCTCTTCGAAGGCACCCAGGAGATCCATGAGCACGGCGCCGACCGCTTCCGCAGACTCAGTCGGGACGGTGAGCCGCAGCGCTCGGTCGACTCCGGGGTCTTGGCGCTCGCCGGGCGCGCTCACAGCAGCCCCTCTGCGGTGAGAGCAGCGCGGACGTCCGCCAGCCCGTCGACCAAGAAGCCGCTGATGCCCAGCCGTTCCGCCGCCTCCACGTTGGCGCGCGAATCGTCGAAGAAGCGGATATCGTCCGGTTCGACGTGAAGGGTCTCCATGACCACCTCGAACGCCTCCTTATCCGGCTTGATAGCGCCCATCAGGTGTGAGGAGAAGGCGGAGTCAAACCCCTCCACGAACCCGGCGACCTTCCCCCAGTGCAGCTCGTTGCAGTTGCTGAGGCAGCTTACATGATGTGTCTCTCGCAGCCGGGTGATCAAGTCGGCAGCACCGTCGTAGGGCTGTCGGATCCACTGGGAGAGATCGGAGAGAAACGCCGGTGGCGTCGTTGGCAGTCGCCATTCGGCGATGAAGCGCTCTGCGAAGGCCTCAGGCGAGATGCGGCCGAGTTCGAAGCTCCTCACGGCCGGCGAGCGCAACCAGCGATCTCTGATGGACTGGCCGTCAAGCGCGGCATCCCCGGGTGCGGCGTCGCTCAACAGAGATCGTAGCCAGTCGAGGCCGGCAGTATCGACGAGACACCCCCCGAGGTCGAAGAGCAGTACCGAGGTCCGCTTCACCCCGCCAGGCCTATCAGCCGCTGAACCAGTTGCGCAGCTTCTGCAGGACGCCTTCCTCAGGCTCCTCGTACTGCTCGGAACCGCAGGCGTCCTCGAATTCCTGCAGGATGCGGCGTTGCTGCTCGTCGAGCTCGCGTGGGACCCGGACGCGGATGTGGATCTCTTGGTCGCCCCGGCCGTGGCCGTTCAGGTGCTGCACGCCCTTGCCCTTGAGTACCTTCGTGTCGCCCGGCTGGGTGCCCGGGTCGAAGGTCACCTCTTCGTCGCCGTCGAGCGTGGGGATGGTCATAGTCGTGCCCAGCGCAGCCTGCACCATGGTGAGGTCGACACCGTAGAGGATGTCGTCGTCGCGCCGCTCGAAGACGTCGTGGGCAAGAACCTGGATACGCACGTAGAGGTCGCCGGGCTGCGCGCCCCGCTCGCCCGCTCCCCCGCGTCCGGTCACTCGTATGCGTTGCCCGGCGTCGATGCCGGCGGGGATGTTCACCGTGACCTTGCGCTCTCCGAAGACGCGCCCGGCGCCGTGGCACTCCTTGCACGGCGACTCGATAATGTGGCCCTGCCCCGCGCAGCGCGGGCAGGGCCCGGTCTGCACGAACTGCCCCAGCATCGTGCGGCGGATGGTGCGCACCCGGCCCAGGCCTCCGCACTCGGTGCACGACTTCACCGACGAGGGGTCGGTGGTGCCCGCGCCCTCACAGGTCTGGCAGGCGCCCTGAGCCCTGAACGTGATCTCTTTCTCCACGCCGAAGGCGGCCTCTTCGAGGGTCAGCTCCACCTCGACGGCCAGGTCCTCGCCCCGGACGGGCCCTGCAGGCTGGCTGCGGCCGAACGGGCTCGCGCCGCCGAACGCTCCCCCGAAGAGGTTCTCGAACAGGTCGCCGAAACCATCGAAACCATCGAAGCCGTAGCCGCCGGCGCCGCCGGCGCCGCGGCGCAGGCCGTCATGACCGTAGGTGTCGTAGAGCGTGCGCTTCTGCTGGTCGGAGAGCACCTCGTAGGCCTCGGTGGCCTCCTTGAACTTCTCCTCGCACTCGGGGTCGTTGCAGTTGACATCGGGGTGCAACTCCCGGGCCAGCATGCGATAAGCCTTCTTGATCTGCTGTGTATCCGCGTTCCGGGGTACCCCGAGTACCTCGTAGTAGTCGCGTTTCGCCTCACCGTTGTTCATTCGTAGCGTTCCCCAACCAGTTCGGACAGTAGTTGCGCGGTCTCCCTCACTGTGACGATGGCCGTCTCGTAGTCCATCCGCGTAGGCCCGACCAGGCTCACCGTGCCCAGGCTCCGCTGAGGCAGACCGTAGCCGGCCGCGACCACCGAGAACGGCTGCAGAGCCGTGGTTTCGTGCTCGCTACCGATCCTGACGACCACCGTGCCCGTGCCCAGAGCGGCCCGGAGCATCCGGAGAAGGAGAAAACGTTCTTCCAAGAGCGAGAGCAGATCGCGCAGCGACGAGACGTCCTGCAACCGGGGCTCGCTCAACAACCGTGAGGCCCCGCCCACGTAGAGCTCCTCCTGATACTGCTCGTCCACCAGCTTCTCGAAAGCGGGCGCCAGCATCTTGAGAAAGGCGGACTCTCGTGGACTCAGCCCCGGATCGTCGAGAGCATGCCTGATGAGCCGGGCCGTGAGGGTCTGGTCGTCGAACATCTCGTTGAGATAGGTGCGGGCCCATTCCACCAGGCCGGGATCTATGGGCTGCAGGAGGTCGATGACGCCCTTCATCACCGCCCCGGTCGATACGATGAACACATACATGAGCTGGTTGGGCTGCAGAGTAAGCAACTCGACATGGCGCAACCGCGCACCGCTCACCCGCGGCCCCAGCACCAGGGCGAGGAGGTTGGTGGCACGCGACATGGCGTCGGTGGCCTGACGGAGCGCGGTGTCGATCTCCCCGGCCATGTCATCGGGAAGCAGCGCTTCCAAGGCGCCGCACCGTACACCAGGCCGCAACGCTGGGCGAACGACCCCGCCGCTCATGAGATAGTCGACGAACTCGCGATAGCCGAGGTCGGTGGGCACCCGTCCTGCGGACGTATGAGGATGAGTGAGGTAGCCCTTCTCTTCGAGCAGGGCGAATTCGTTGCGCACCGTCGAAGAAGAGACCTGCAGACCGGCCGAGCCGGCCAGCTCCTTAGAGGAGACAGGCGCGCCCGTGCCGATATAACGCTCGGTGACGGCGTTGAGTATCGTCCGTTGTCGCTCTGTGAGTACCATGACCGCCGGCGTAGAGGAGCTCACTCGTCTGGAGGGGCCAGGAGCGCTCCGATCACTGTGTTGCTGACATCCAAAAACCCTGGATTCAAGCGGAGTTTACCACAGCGTCTCTCCAGGCAGCCCTGGGCCAGAAGGCGGTCGCGGGCGGCCTGGTCGAGCACCGGGAGCACCGCCGCTTCGTCCACGCCTTCTGTGGTCCGCAGGCCCAGCATGGCCCTCTCCCAGAGACGCGTCCGTGACGTAAGGACCTCGATCTCGGGCGCCTCGCCGGCCAGGTAAGCGGCTACCGAGCGCGGGTTGGTACGCCGCTCGGCAGCCAGCCGCGGCGGAGCGCCCGCGGTGGGGGCGACGCGCGCGGCAGGGGGCGCCGCCGCGGCGTCGGCGCTGACCGTCGACACGGCCGATGTCCCGAGGCCCAGATAGTCCTCGCCGCGCCAGTAGGCCAGGTTGTGCCGGCACTCGTGACCGGGCAGCGCAAAGTTGGAGACCTCGTAGCGCCGATAGCCGGCGGCCTCGAGTCTGGCGATGACGTCGGCGTAGTGCCGTTCAGCGAAGTCCGCGGCTGTGGCGCGCGCGCCGGCGCCGGCGCGCGCCGCATAGGCCGGCGTGTAGGTGAGGTCGTAGAGTGAGATGTGAGTCGGACCGGCCGCGACCGCCGCGTCGATGTCGGCGGCGGCCAGCGACCATGTCTGCCCCGGTATGCCGAACACCAGGTCGAGGTTCCACCCCTCCCAGCCGGCCGCCTTGATCGCCGCCAGGGCGTCGACGACCTCCTGCTGCGTCACCCGGCGGCCCAGCGCCGCGCGCAGCGCCGGCGCGAAGGACTGCACTCCCAGGGACAGCCGCGTGACCCCGGCCTCACGGAGCCGCCTAAGAAGCGGCGAGTCGATGGTGCCGGGGTTGGCTTCGATGGTGAACTCAGGCGGCGGCGCTGTGGCGCCGGCCGCCGCGCCGCCGCACATCCGCGCGGCCAGATCGCGAACCAAAGCCAATAGGCCGTCGGCCGGAAGCACCGTGGGAGTCCCACCGCCCAGGTAGATGGTCTCGAATCGGCCGGCTCCGGCCGGTCGGGCGCCGCCCGCCTTCGGCCCGGCGGCCGCCCCAGAAGCCTCAGCCTCCTCAGCCTCCCGGCCCTCCCAGGCCGCCAGCTCCGCCCTCAGCGCCTCGAGATACCGCTCCACCCGCCCCGCCCGCGCGTGTCGCCCCACCGGTTCGGAGGCAAAGTCGCAGTAGGCGCACCGCGAACGGCAGAACGGGATGTGTACGTAGAGGTGCTTCATAGGACCGGCTCAGGACTGGTCGTGATCGGCGTGATCGGCCGGCATCCCTGCGGGCCCGGGCCGGCAGCCGCGCCCCACCGCATGGACCGCCCCGCTCCCGCCGTCGGCCGCCGCTCCATTCCCGGCGTCCGTCAGTACCCCAACACTCCCAAGACGACCATCACGATCCCCAACACGACGCTGAGCCCCCCTAAGATGGCCGTCCACGAGCTCCAGGCCTTGCCGCTCCGTTTGGCCGCCCGTGTGGCCGCGTCCAGCTCTCCCTCGCCGGCGTCGGCGGCGTTCTCCAGCCGCCGCTTGGAGAGCGCCTGCTGCTCGGCCTGGAGGGCCTTGCCGGCCGGGCCATGGCGAAGCCAGGTCTGGACGCCGCCCATGACGATCAACAACGCCCCCAAGACGAGGTATTCGGTCGTCATTTCTTCCCCTCTTTCCCTTCCCCGAGGTCGAGGACCGCCAGG
>JAFGIH010000423.1 GCA_016929985.1 Thermoleophilia bacterium
GGAGTGCCCGTCTACTTCCACGGCATGACCGCCCAGGCCAAGGCCATCATCGACAGGACGATCTCACTGGGCAGGCCGGAGAGGTCGCTCGCCAATAAGGTCCTGGGGGTCGTCGCGTCGGCCGGTTCGCTGGGATTGATCCAGGTGCTCAAGGATCTCACCTACTTCGCCCACGTCAAGTACATGCTGCCGGCCAATCACGTGGCCGCCTATCCGGAGCGCGACACCGGCATTGAGAGAATGCCCGGGTGCCGCCAAGATTTGAGAGACCTGGGCAAGCAGATGGTGGCGCTCGTCGAACTGGGCTTCCGATATCCCCCTGAGTTCATCAAAGGGCCCAGCACCTTCGGTACACATACGTGGTAACGTCGTCCGTGCCAATCGACGCATGAGCCACGCCACACTGGATTCCTTCTATCGATTGACGTTCGACGATGCGTTCCGCGGCGGAGAGGCCATAGCCGATGCCTTTGCCGATGATCCGCTGTGGCTCAGGCTCTTCGAGGGCGAATCCGACCTGCCTCGAAGATACCAGGCCTGTTTCGAGGTGCCGGTGCGGCATTGCCTCAAATACGGCAGGGTGTACGCCACCTCAGAGGCCCTCGAGGGCGTGGCGGCGTTCGTTCCGGGAGCGTTCTCCGACATGTCCTTCTGGCGCATGCTTCGAAGCGGCGCCGTGGGCTGCGGCATGAGGATGGGGATGACCGCGGCCCTGAGGATGGCGAATCTGAGAGTCCTGTCCAAGGACCGTGCGAAGGTCACGGCCGGCAGGCCGTTCGTACACCTCTCGGTGCTGGGTGTGAGAAAGGCACACCAAGGCAAAGGACTCGGCGGAGCATTGCTCCGAGCTCTTATCGAGGACTGTGAGAAGCGGTGCCTCCCGACCTATCTGGAGACAGAGACCGAGGAGAACGTCCGCATGTACGAGCGCTTCGGCTTCGAACTGCTCAAGCAGGTCGACCTCCCCAACCTGGGTCTGCCCATGTGGGAGATGATGAGAGAGCCGGGACGGCCTGGCAGGGGGCAGGGGTAGCTGAAGCGATATTGCGACCGCTCCACGGGCATCCGAGCTACCGACGACGTGTAGCCACTGGACGTCGGGGGAAAGAACTGCTGCAGTCGGCTATCGGAGGAGACAACATGCTGAGATTCGTGTGTCCGCTCATCGTGGTGGACGATGTGGTTGCGGCGCGGCGGTTCTACGAGCAAGTCCTCGGCCTGCGGGTCAAGGCCGACTACGGGGAGAATGTCACTTTCGAGGGTGACTTCGCCGTCCATCTCAGACCGCATTATCAGAGTCTTCTGGGAGACCCGGCGCAGTACCCCGTCACCAAGAGGGCGAACAACGGCGAGCTGTACTTCGAGACCGACGACCTCGAACGGAGTTACGAGCGGCTGGTGCAGGCGGGCGCCGAGTTCATCCACGGCATCCGCGAGGAACCCTGGAGCCAACGGGTGATGCGCCTGTACGATCCGGACGGTAACATCGTCGAGATCGGCGAGCCGCTGGTGACAGGGGAGCAGGTGAAGCGGGTGCTCGATGAGTGAACCTCCCATCATCGAGACAGAAAGGCTCCGCCTCCGGCCGTTCCGGCAGGAAGACACCGACGTCTACGCCGCCATGTGCGCCGACCCCAAGGTCATGCGCTACCTAAGTCCCACGGGTGAGATACTCTCTCGCGAGGACGCCTGGCGGCAGATGGCCATGCTCGTCGGCCACTGGGAGCTTCGCGGCTTCGGCATCTGGGCCGCGGAAGAGCGCCAGACCGGGTGCTTCGTCGGACGCATAGGGCTGCACTACCCGGAGGGCTGGCCCGACCGTGAGCTTGGTTGGGCGCTCCGCCAGGAGTTCTGGGGCCGGGGATTGGCGTTTGAGGGAGCGCGCGCCGTCGCCGATCACGCGTTTCGCGACCTTGGATGGACGCATCTCATCAGCCTGATCCGGCCGGGAAACGGACGATCGGTCCGGGTCGCGGAGAACCTGGGAGCAGTCGCAACCGACGTAGCGTTGATACGAGGCATAGAGCACGTGGTGTACCGGCTGGAATCCTGGATCACCGCAGCATCGTAGAGAGTGGCGACCATGGACCTTGGGATAGAGGGACGAAAAGCAATAGTATGCGCCTCGAGCCGGGGGCTCGGTAGGGCCTGCGCGCTGGCGCTCGCCGAGGCAGGCGTGTCGCTGGTGATCAACGGTCGCGACGCCGCCGTCCTCGAGGAGACCGCCAAAGACATCCGCCGCGCGACCGGAGTTGACGTCACGGCCGTGGCCGCCGACATCAGCAGCCCGGAGGGCCAGGATGCGCTCCTGGCGGCGTGCCCGGAACCCGACATCCTCGTCAACAACAACGGCGGTCCACCCTTCCGCGATTTCCGCGCCCTGGACAGAGAGGCTCTCTTGGATGGCGTGACGATGAACATGGTGACGCCCATCGAGCTCATCCAGAGGGTCATCGATCCCATGGCGGCCAACGGTTTCGGCCGCATCGTGAACATCACCTCGGTCGGCGTCAAGATGCCGCTGGAGGGGCTGGATCTTTCGAGCGGCGCCCGCGCCGGGCTGACGGCCTTCGTGGCCGGTGTGGCCCGCTCCGTGGCCCATAGGAACGTCACCATCAACAACCTGCTCCCCGGCTACTTCGACACCGGGCGCCTGCGCGCGGGCTTCGCCGCCTCCGCCAAGCGCGCGGGGGGCTCCGAAGACGACATCGCGGCGCAGTGGGCGAGCGCGGTCCCGGCCAAGCGCTTCGGCGACGTGTCGGAGTTCGGTCACCTGTGCGCGTTCCTTTGCAGCGCACACGCGGGCTACCTCACCGGGCAGAGCATCCTCATGGATGGGGGCCTCTACCCCGGCTCGTTCTGATATGGACGAAGGGCCGGCAGAGCGCTTCATGCGCCGGGCTATCGACCTTGGCCGGCGGGGAGCCGAGCAAGGCGACGGAGGTCCCTTCGGCACCGTGATCGTCAAGGACGGCGAGATAGTCGGGGAGGGCTGGAACCGCGTCATAGCCGGCAACGATCCCACGGCCCACGGCGAGATCGAGGCGATCAGGGACGCCTGCAGACGGACCGGCAGCTTCGACCTCGAGGGTTGCGATCTCTACACCAGCGGCGAGCCCTGCTCGATGTGCCTCAGCGCTATCTACTGGGCGCGTATCGAGCGGGTCTTCTATGGGTTCGGCATCCAGGCCGCCGCCGAGGCAGGCTTCGACGACAGATTCATCTTTGAGCAACTCGATCTGCCCCGCGAGAAGCGCGAGATCCCTGCGACCCAGGTGCTTGGCGACGAGGCGGCGGCGGTGTTGAGAGCCTTCGCGGCCGATCCCGACCGGGTCAGATACTGAACAGGCGCGGAACCGCGCGAGCTACACGTAGGATCACGACTGGGGGGAAAACGTGTTCATCAGACAAGAAGGAATGGCGCCGCTGGACTTCGATGGGCTCGCGATCTTCGACTACACCGCGGAGAGAGACTTCAGTTCATCGTTCGCGGAGATCACGGTCCCGGCGGGAGTCCGCCACAAGGCGTCCTGGTCGACTCGCTCCGACAAGTACTACTACGTCATCCAAGGGAACGTGCACTTCGCCGTCGGCGAGGAACAGCACGTCCTTTCGTCCGGCGACGTCTGCATCGTCCCGAAGGGGGTCCGGTTCTGGTATCGCAATGACGGACCGGACCCGGCCAAAGTCATCTTGGTGCACACACCCTCGTTCGATCTGGCCTGCGAGAGATTTGAAGACTGATGCTCCACGAGAACGGCCATCCGCATGACCAAGTCGGACGCATACCGAGCCCTCCTCCCCACTCTCGTAGACTGGGATGCCTACCTGCTGGCGGAGTCCGGGCTTCCCGGACCGCGCGGCAACCTCGAGTTGGCCCATGTCGTGGCCGATCTCGGCGACCGATCGCTGTTCAAGCGGTATCTTACCTACACGCCGGCTATCGCGCCGGTGAACTCACCCTACGAGTTCCTCGCTTTCTGCGGCGTGGTCGGCTTGGGACGGTTGCTGGCCGAGGGCGACGACGCGCTGCTGGCGACCCTGCGAGCCTTCGCATCCGACCCGCGCTGGCGCATCCGCGAAGCGGTGGCCATGGCCCTGCAGCGGCTGGGCGACGTAGACATGCCCCGGCTCCTGTCCGCGATGCAGGCGTGGAGTACGGGAACGGCTTTCGAACAGAGAGCCGCCGCGGCCGCGCTGTGCGAGCCGCGGCTCCTCACAGAGCCCGATCACGCCCGGGCCGTCCTTACCATCCTCGACGCGATCACTGCCTCGATTCCCGCCCGGAAAGACCGCCGGGACGAGGGATTTGTGGCCCTTCGCAAGGGCATGGGCTACTGCTGGAGTGTCGCGGTGGCCGCGCGGCCCGCCGTCGGCAAACTCCTCATGGAGAAGTGGCTGGACCACCCGGACAAAGACGTCCGGTGGATCATGAAGGAGAACCTGGGCAAGGCCCGGCTTGCTAGGATGGACGCAGACTGGGTGGAGGCCTGCCGCCTCCGGATCATGGCCGACAAGGAAGGATGACCATGGGCAAGCATTTCGTACTCATCCACGGCGCCTGGCACGGAGGCTGGTGCTGGGACGGCGTAATCGCCGAACTCGAGAAAGCGGGCCACACCGCTGAGGCGCCGACCATGCCCGGCCATAGTCCGGATGACGATCGCTCCACCATCGAATTCGATGACTACGTGCAGGCCATCGTGGACGTCATGCAGCGCCAGCCAGAACCCGCCGTGCTCGTGGGCCACTCGAGCGCAGGCTTCCTGCTCATGTCGGCGGCGCCCAAGGTCCCCGACAAGATCGCGCAACTCATCTTCCTCAATGCCTTCATCCTGCCAGACAACACGTGCCAGTTCGATCTCGTCCCACCCGAGGCCGCGGAGGGAATGACCGCGGCGGCCATGGCCTCTCCCGACAGAAGCGTGCCCGTCATCGAGGACTTCGTCCGTGGAGCCCTCATGGCCACCGAGCCCGTGGAGATGCAGGATGCCCTCTTGGAACGCCTGGTCCCACAGCCGCTCGCCCTCTTCACCACCAAGATCGATGCGGCGCCGTTCCAGAGCGTCACCATCCCCAAAGCCGTCGTGTTCTGCAAAGAGGACGCCTCGCTGCCGCCCGGTGCGTTCGTGGGCATGGTCCAGAGTCTCGGGGAGCACCGCTTCATCGAGATCGACGGGAGTCACGAGGCGCTCTTTACAAACCCCGCCGTCGTGGCGAGCGGCCTTCTACGGGCCGTCGAATAGCGCCCGCCCGTCGACTGACACCCGCTGGGTGCAAGGCCGATCGCTCTGAACGTCTACTACAGCCCCGAGTACGTCGGCGCGGCCTACTCCTTCGAGACCACGCGTAAGGCAAAGTGGATCGCGGACTCGCTGACCGACTCCCCCATCGGGGGCCTCGAACTCGTGGAGCCGCCGCCGCTCACCTGGGCGCAGGTGACCCAGGTGCACGACCCGGAGTATGTCCGCGCAGTGCGGACCGGCGTCCCACGCCACCTGGCCGAGTCGCAGGGGTTCGAGTGGGACCCGGGCCTCTGGCCCATGGTGCTGTCGTCGAACGGAGGCGCCGTCGCCGCCTGCCTTGACGCCCTGGAGAACGGGGTGTCCGGCTCGCTCTCCAGCGGCCTCCACCATGCCCGGCACGCGAGTGGCGCCGGATTTTGCACTTTCAACGGCTTGGTCATCGCGGCCCGTGAGGCCCTTGCTGCCGGGGCCGCATCGGTGTTGGTACTCGACCTCGACGCCCATTGCGGCGGCGGTACGGCCTCGCTGATCGCCGGCGATTCGCGCCTCTGGCAGGTGGA
>JAFGIH010000424.1 GCA_016929985.1 Thermoleophilia bacterium
CTGGAAGCGGCGGTTACCGTGATCTCGCTGGCTAAGCGGGAAGAGGAGGTCTTCGTGCCGTGGACCGCGGAGGCTCTGGAGCTGTCCGCCGACGATCCGGGACTCTTGCTTCTTCAGAGGGTGCGGGACGAAGCGCACCGTTTCGCTCTGGGGTTCCATCGGAAGAAGCGGGCTGCTCAGACCACTCTGTCGTTGCTCGATCAACTACCGGGCGTTGGAGAGATGCGAAAGCGGGCCATCGTGCAGCATTTCGGATCGCCCGAGAGGTTTCTGCAGGCCACCAGAGAGGAACTCGAAGCCGTTCCCGGTTTGCCGGGCAAGGTGGCGAGGGAGATATATGCATATGTGCACAAGACGGGCTAGTCGCGACCGGCGAGACATGGAGGTGCGTCCGTGAGCCACAGTCCTCTCGATAGACTTGTGGGTACGTTCACCACCCCGTGGGGCGAGGGCATGGTGACGGTGAGCCACGGGCGTTTGGCCGGGGTCGAGCTGCCGCCCTTCGCGGGCCCGGCGATCACAGAGCCCACGCGGAGCGCCGATCACCAGAACGATGTCGCTCTCGCCCAGTGGGTCGCCCAACTGGAGGCTTACTTCCGCGGCGAGCGCTTGGCGTGGACGCCTGAGGAGGTGCCTCTCGAGGCTCTGGGGGGCGGGTCGTTCTACCGGGCCGTCTACGAGACCCTGCTGGTGGTGCCGCCTGCCGTCACCGTCAGCTACGGCACGCTGGCCGAGATGGCCGGCTACCCCCGGGCGGCCAGGGCGGTGGGCACTGCGATGGCGATCAACCCCATCCCTATCGTCATCCCGTGCCACAGGGTGGTCCGCGCCGATGGGAGTTTGGGCAACTACGGCACCGATCCGGCCTGGAAGGAGCGGTTGCTGTCGCACGAAGCGGAGCACATCCATCCGAGGGTGCCTGAGGGATGACGAGTACCGAAGACAGCCAGAAGCTTCGCGTGACTCTCATCACGGGCTTGTCCGGGGCAGGGAAGTCGGCGGCGGTGGCCACGTTCGAGGACGCGGGCTACTTCTGCATCGACAATCTCCCTCCGCAGATGCTGCCCAACGTCATCCGACTCTTCGGGCTGGAGGGGAGCCGGGTCAACCGTGTCGCCCTGGTTTTCGACGCGCGCGGAGGCACCTACTTTGAAGAACTGGGGCAGGCGCTCCAGTATATGCGTGAGTCAGACATCTCGTATAAGGTCCTCTATCTGGAGGCTTCCGACGAGACCCTGGTGGCCCGCTATCAGGCGAGCCGGCGGCCGCACCCCCTGTCGACCGACTTGGTGGAGGGCATCGCGCGCGAGAGGCGGCTGCTCTCGGCCCTACGCGCTCAAGCCGACGTGATCATCGATACCACGAACCTCTCGCCCTGGGAGCTGCGCCGGCGTCTGGAAGAAGCACTGCTGGCCGATCGGCTGAGCGACCAGTTGTTCGTGAGCCTGGAGTCGTTCGGCTACCGGTACGGCCTGCCGGACGAGGCAGACATAGTTCTTGACGTGCGGTTCCTGCCCAATCCTCACTGGGTGGCCGAGTTGCGGCCGGGGTCCGGCCTGGACGCTCCCGTACGGGACTATGTGGTCGGCCGGGCAGAGGCCGATTCGTTTCTCACCCAGGTGGCCGCGCTGCTTCACTCGATGGCCCCCGGCTTTATCGCCGAGCAGAAACGCAGGCTGGTGGTCGCCCTGGGGTGCACGGGAGGTCGTCACCGCTCGGTCGCGCTGGCGGAAGAGCTCGCGCGCCGCTTGGCTCAGGACCCGAGCCTGGTGGTCAATCTCCGCCATCGGGACGTCGACAGAAAGGAATGACTTTGAGCTCCGGGTTCACGAGGGCGTTCAGGGAGGAGCTCGCCAAGGTCGACGACAAGCAGCCGTGTTGCCGGATGGCCGCGGTCGCGGGGCTGGTCCACACGGCGGGGACCTTTCTCATTCACGGGGGCGCCGACGATGACGGCCGCTACGAGGTGCGACTGGCCACGACCGTCCAGGCCGCGGCCAAGATGGCCTATTCGCAGTTCAAGGCGTTCGGCGCCGAGGGGGACTTGCTGACCCGACGGGAGCCGCGTCTACAGCAGCGCCTGGTGTACGAGGTGCATGTCATGGGTTCACCGGCCGCCCTCCAAGCCCTGAACGAGATGGGGGTGCTCAGCGATTCCTTTGAGCTCCAAAGCGGCGTGAGCCGGCGTCTGGTGAAGAAGGGGTGTTGCCGGAGCGCGTTCGTGCGCGGCTGCCTCATCGGGGCCGGGTCGGCGAACGCTCCACAGAAAGAAGCGCACCTGGAGATCGTCACGCCCCACCAAGGCTTCTCCGACGACCTTGTCCGGCTGCTCCAGGAAATGGATTTTCACCCCGGCGTGAGGACGCGCAGAGGGAGCTACGTGGTGTATCTCAAGGGCCGCGACGAGGTCGCCGGGCTGCTCGCCCTGGCCGGCGCACATGTGGCGGCGCTCCAGGTGGAGGAGCAGTCGGTCGTCAAGGAGGTGCGCTCCAGGGCCAATCGCGCGGCCAACTGCGACGCGGCCAACCTGCGCCGCACCAGTACGGCGGCCTCGCGACAGCTGGAGGCCATCGACTCGCTGCTCCGGACCGGCCGCCTGGCTACGTTGCCGCCGGCGCTCCGCGAGATGGCCGAACTGCGAAGCTTGCACCCCTATCTGAACCTCGCGGAGCTTGCTGAAGCGGGTGGGGAGGGGCTCACCAGATCGGCCGTCAATCACCGCCTGCGGCGCCTTGTGGAGGTGGGCGAACGGGCGGGAGGCAAGAGCCCTCATGGTAGAATCCAGTATCCCCGGCCGGCTCGAACAAAGCGTTGATGACGGAGGGAGTAGGTTAATATGAGCATGAAAGTCGCGATCAATGGATTCGGGCGCATCGGACGGCTCTTTCTGCGGGCGGCCGCCAAACGAGAGACCGACATCGATGTCGTGGCGGTGAACGACCTCACCGATGCCGCCACCCTCGCCCATCTGCTCAAGTACGACAGCGTGCACAAGGTGTGGCCGGGTGAGATCTCCTCTGAGGCCGACTCGTTGCTTTTCGAGGGGAAGACGATCAAGGTGCTGGCTTTGGCCGATATCAAGTCGCTGCCGTGGCGGGAGCTGGGCGTCGACGCAGTGATGGAATGCACGGGCCTCTACACCGACAGGGCCAAGGCGGCCCTCCATCTCGACCAGGGCGCGAGGAAGGTCGTCATCAGCGCCCCGGCGAAGGACCCCGACATCACTGTGGTCATGGGCGTCAACGACAGTGACTACGACCCGGCGCGGCACCATATCGTCTCAAACGCCTCGTGTACTACGAACTGCCTGGCTCCGGTCGTGAAGGTGCTGCTCGACTCCTTCGGCATCGAACAGGGTTTCATGACCACCGTCCACGCCTACACCAACGACCAGCGCATCCTCGATCTTCCGCACAAAGACCTGCGGCGGGCGCGTGCCGCCTCGCTCTCCATCATCCCCACCTCCACGGGCGCCGCGCGGGCCATCGGTGTGGTGCTGCCCGAGCTCAAGGGCAAGCTCGACGGATACGCGCTGCGGGTCCCTATACCCGACGGCTCGGTGATCGACCTCACGGTCACGCTGGAGCGGGAGCCTACGGCCGACGAGATCAACGCGGCCGTCAAAGAGGCGGCGGAGGGCCTGCTGGCAGGTGTGCTGCGCTACACCGACGAGCCCATCGTGTCGTCCGATATCGTGGGCGACCCGCACTCTTCCATCTTCGACTCAGCTCTCACCATGGTCATGGGGCGCCAGGCCAAGGTGGTCATGTGGTACGACAACGAGTGGGGTTTTGCCAACCGCATGGTCGATCTGTGCGGCCGGTTGTTCTAGCACACACGTATCGGGAGAGGTAGGGAGATGGGCAAGAAGACGGTCAAGGATGTCGACGTCGCGGGCAAGCGGGTGCTTGTGCGGGTGGACTTCAACGTGCCTCTCAAGGAGGGGCGGGTCGCCGACGACACACGCATCCGTGCCGCGCTGCCGACCATAGAGTACCTGCGCGAGCAGGGCTGTCGCGTTATCCTCATGTCGCACCTGGGCCGTCCCAAAGGTGGTCCGGACCCGGCTTTCGTCCTCGACCCGGTCGCCATGCGCCTCGGCCAACTCCTGGGGGTGCCCGTGCGCAAGGTCAGCGAGCTGACCGGCCCGGGGGTCGAGGAAGCCGCTGCGGGCATGAGCCCCGGCGACGTCCTTCTTCTCGAGAACTCCCGTTTCGACCCGCGCGAGACCAAGAACGACCCCAGCCTCATCAAGGAACTGGCGCGCCTGGGAGACCTCTACGTGAACGATGCCTTCAGTGCCGCGCACCGCGCGCACGCCACCACGGCCGGTCTGGCCGGTGTGCTGCCCAGCGTGGCCGGATTCCAGATGGAGAAGGAGGTCTCGGCTCTCGACGGCCTGCTGCGTGAACCCAAGCGTCCCTTCGTGGTGGTGCTGGGCGGCGCCAAAGTGACCGACAAGATCAAGGTGATCGACCGCTTCCTCGACCTGGCCGACCAGCTGCTCATCGGTGGGGCGATGGCGTTCACCTTCCTCAAGGCGCAGGGCCTCTCGGTGGGGAGCTCCAAGGTGGAAGAAGAGGGCGTGGAGGTAGCCGCCGCGGCACTCGAGAAGGCTGCCGGATCGTCCTGCAGGCTGATGCTGCCCACCGACGTGGTCGCCGCCGACGACTTCGCCGAGGACGCCGCGACGCAGGTGGTGGCCGCCGGCGCTATTCCTGACGGTTGGATGGGCTTGGACATCGGGCCGGAGACGGCGAAGACCTATGCCGACGCCATAGCGGGAGCGGCCGAGGTCTTCTGGAACGGGCCGATGGGCGTCTTCGAGATGGCTCCTTTCGCGGCAGGCACTCGCGCCGTGGCCGAAGCGATGGCCGCATGCCCCGGTGTGACCGTATTGGGCGGCGGCGACTCGGTGTCGGCCGTGAACAAGCTGGGCCTGGCGGACCAGATGGATCACGTCTCCATGGGGGGAGGCGCGTCGCTGGAATTCATCGAGGGCGCTGAACTGCCGGGTGTCGTCTCGCTGCCCGACAAGGTCTGAGCTCCATGACTGCCGCGGAACACAAACCGGGCCGCACCCCGCTGGTGGTTGGCAACTGGAAGATGTTCAAGACCAGCGCCGAAGGGGCCGCGTTCGTGCGCGAGCTGGCCGGGCTCCTGGGGGAACCGTCCGGGCGTGAGGTGGTGGTTGCGCCGCCGTTCACCGGCCTCTACGAGGCGGCGAAGGCCGCCGAAGGCACGTGTGTCTCGGTGGCGGCCCAAGATGTCTTCTGGGAGTGGGAGGGGGCCTACACCGGAGAGGTTTCGGCCACCATGCTGGCCGACCTGGGCGTGAAAGCGGCCATCATCGGCCACTCCGAGCGGCGCCGGTACTTCGGCGAGACCGACGAGTCTGTCGCCAAGAAGGTGTGGGCGGCTTTGGACCGCGGGCTACTCCCCATCGTGTGCGTGGGCGAGAGCGAAGACGAGCGCGAGAGCGGCGCCACGGAGCGCGTTCTCGAGCGGCAGCTGTCCGAGGGTCTGTCCTCGGTCCGCGATCAGGACACCTCCAGGCTCACGATCGCCTACGAGCCGGTGTGGGCCATCGGCACAGGCAAGACCGCTACTCCGGAGATCGCCCAAGAGAGCGTCGCCTTCGCGCGCGAGCAGGTCGCCGAGGTACTGGGGAAGACGGCTGCCGAGGGGGTGCGCATTCTCTACGGGGGAAGTGTGGGACCTCATAACATCGATGAGCTGATGGACCAGCCGGATATCGACGGCGTTCTCGTGGGGGGAGCGAGTCTGCAGCTCGGGTCTTTCGCCCGCATCGTCCAGTTCGAGAAGCCGTGACCGCCGCGGCTGCTTACGTGACCACGAGCCCCGCGAAGAGCGAGGGGCGCCGACGGGCGGCACTCATAGTGCTCGACGGATGGGGCTATGCCCCGCCCGGCCCCGGCAACGCCATCGCTCTAGCCGACACTCCCGTGTGGGACTCACTGTGGGCGGAGTATCCACACGTCTTGTTGGAGGCCAGCGGTGAGGCTGTGGGTTTGCCGCCGGGTGTTATGGGCAACTCCGAGGTGGGGCACCTCA
>JAFGIH010000425.1 GCA_016929985.1 Thermoleophilia bacterium
CCACTAGAAACCCGCCTTCGGCGGAAGCGCCTACAAGTCCGAAGACCGGCCGAGAGCGCGCACTGCATCCGCGACCTTCGAGGGAGAGGCGTGGTCGGCGTCGCCTATTCCCCGACTACTTGGGGACTCGGTTCACTTCCGGCCTTCTCTTCGCCCGATTCTCTCGGCACTGACAAGGGAGGCAAGGAAGATGAGCGGCACAACACATCAGCCCGACAGCGCCAACGAGAGACTCTTCGAACGGGGTCACGTCCAGATCTATACCGGCGACGGCAAGGGCAAGACCACCGCCGCTATAGGCCTCGCGGTACGAGCCGTTGGCGCGGGACTGCGTGTCTTTATCGGCCAGTTCATGAAAATGGGCTCCTACAGCGAGATCAAGGCCCTAGAGTGCTTCGGAGAGAAGATCGTCTGTCGACAGTATGGCGAGGGCAGATGGGTCAGAGGGCGGCCCTCCGATGAAGACATAGCGTTGGCGAAGCAAGGCCTAGAGGAGATCCGACAGCTCATCGCGTCGGAGGAATACGACGTCGTGATCCTCGACGAGATCATCATGGCCGTCTGGTTCGACCTCCTCGAGACGCAGGATGTGATCGATCTGATCGCCGGCAAGCCCGCGCATATCGAGCTGGTTCTCACGGGCCGCCGAGCCAATCAGGAGTTGATGGACCGCGCCGACCTAGTCACGGAGATGTGTGAGATCAAGCACTACTACCGAGACGGGGTTCTCGCGCGCAAGGGCATCGAGAGCTGAGTGATGATACTGGCGCGATACTACGATGGCGTCGAGATCCATCGTGAAGAGAAGATCATCATGTGCCGGTTCCTGGTTCCCCACCGGGTTCTCTCGACCTGCCGCACCAAGCAGGGCGGCCTGCAGGATCATCTTGCCTGCCTCTACAACCAGCAGGGCTGCGAACCCTCCGGGCACGTGACCAAGAGCTACGACCTTCAGATCGATGATCCCGACGGGTATGCGCGCACGGTCAACGAGCATCACGGGCTCCCATCGGACGGGTGCGCCACCTTGGGGACGGCCGCCAACATGAACAACGCGGCCATCGCCCACGCGACCTTTCGAGGGCTGGAGGTCATCGCGGTCTGCACGGGCGGGGTCGAGTCGAATGCCGGCCGTGCAGGTGACCCGGCTTCCATCTGCGAGGAAGACGGGCGGTTCATGCAGGTGAGCGACGGCCGAGTGGCAAGCATGGGCACGATCAACACCATGCTGCTGCTGAGCAGCGAGCTCACTCCCGGAGCGCTGGTGAAGGCCGTCATCACAGCGACCGAGGCTAAGGCCGCCGTACTGCAGGAACTGGCCGTGCCCTCCCGCTACTCCGACGGCCTGGCAACGGGGACAGGCACCGACCAGATCGGCGTCGCCTGCCGGCTGGGTACCGGCAGGCCACTCACCGACGCGGGCAAGCACTCCAAGGCCGGTGAGCTGATCGGCCGCACGGTGAGCCAAGCCATCCGGGAAACACTGGCGCTGCAGAACGGGTTGACACCGGAGCACCAGCGCTCCGTGCTCGTACACATCGAGCGGTTCGGGGCCAAGCGCGACACGATCGCCGCCGAGGTCGGACGCTTCCTTGAGCCCGACCTGGCGCGCGTTCTCGACCGCAACTTCACTTGTGTGGACCAAGACCCGATGACCGTCGCCGCGGTGGCCGCGCTGGTTCATCTGCGCGACAACTTCGTGTGGGGCATCCTACCCTACAGTTGCCTACCGGAGGTCATGAGGGGCTACGCAGCCGAGGTAGCCGCGGCCGTGTCGGGCAAATACGAACGACTTGCCGAATACAGAGATCGCCTGGCGCAGGAGACTGCCGGGCTGGACAACTCCGCGTTCCTGTCCTTGGTCTACCGCAGCCTGGCCCTGGGTTTCGACGGCAAGTGGGAATAGGCGCTTGAAACGCCTGCTCAACACTAGCACCCACCCCGGCGATCTGGAGATCATCCAGCATGACTGGGACAACGCCAAGCGTTTTTGCGCCCGCAACGGCTTCGACGGCTACGAGCTCTACCCGGTCGACGGCTACGACTTCGACAGCATCCCCGCCGATCTGGTCACGGGCCTTCATCTGAGGTTCTACCCCATCCTTGAGCCCTTGTGGCGCAATGATCGCGGGCGGCTCCTCGAGATCTTCGGAGATGACGAGACCATCAGGACCTTCTACGGTGGCTCGGACAGGCAGGCTCTTGTCGATGTCTATCGGAGGCAACTCGCGTTGGCGGCGCGACTCGGATGCGAATACGCGGTCTTCCACGTCTCGCAGAGCGACCTTGAATCGGTCCACACCTGGCAGTGTTGCTGGACGTGGCTGGAGACCGTGGAACTTTGCGCCGAGATCATCAATGAGGTAACGCGCGAAACCGACTATGCGGGCGAGATACTCTTCGAGAATCTGTGGTTTCCAAGCAGCATGCGGCTGGATTCGCCGGACGAGGTCGCCCTGCTCTTCCAGAAGGTCGAGTACCCGCGATGTGGCCTAGTGCTCGACACCGGACATGTGCTCAACAGAAACCAGGATATCCGCTGCGAGGCGGAGGGGATCGCGTATCTGGTCGAGATCGCCCACCAGCACGTCTTCCAGATGGATCAGCACGACTCGTTCGAGGATCCGGAGATCGCGGAGCTTTTCCGCCTCGTCTCGCCAGACTACTTGGTGTTCGAGTTCTCCTACCGCGACATGACCGAGTGGCAGGCGAAGATCGACCGGCAGAAGCGGGCGCTGGCAGGTTGGTAGCGCCTGTACACCCGGCCGACTACTCCGCCTACAATGACCTAGCTGTCGGCGTGACCTGCGAGCATCTTGTTTGCCCGTCACATGGGAATCCGGTGCAAATCCGGGACTGCCCCGCAGCGGTGAGTGGGAACGAAGGCCGTCAAACGAGCACTGGCTTCACGAAAGCTGGGAAGCGACGGTCGTTAGAGAACCGCCTCTCCTGGCGGACACGCCCACGAGTCCGAAGACCGGCCGAGAGCGCGTAGTGCTACCGCAACCTCCGAGGGAGAGGCGCGGTCGGCGTGGTGCGGCCCCGTTCCCAGATCCTGGGACTCCGCTTTCACTTCTGCCTTCCGGCGTAACTCCCACCAGGAGAGCGAAGGAGAAGGCCATGACGGTCCACGACCAATGCAGCACAGGCGAAGCGCACCCCTCCCCTGCCTCACCGGAAGCCGCCGTGTTACCGTTCCCAGCCTTCGATGAGATCCGCAAGCGCGACGGCCGGCAGGTACAGTTCGACGCCGGCAAGATAACCGTGGCCATAGCGAAGGCAGGCGCCGCGACGGGAGAGTTCGACGAGACCGTGGCGAGAAGGCTGTGCACCCGGGTCGTGCTCCTGGCTCATGATGTCATGGGAGCCGAGATCCCCAGCGTCGAGGGCATCCAGGACTTGGTGGAAGACGTCCTCCTCGCTTCGCCGTTCAAGAAGACGGCCAAGGCCTACATCATCTATCGGGATCAGCACGCGAGAGTCCGCGAACTCACCCGCAAAGCCGATCTGGACCTCATCGACAACTACCTGGAAAAGTTGGACTGGCAGGTCAACGAGAACAGCAACATGGCCTATTCCCTGCAGGGCCTCAACAACTACGTCTCGGGTGAGATCAGCAAGACCTACTGGCTCAACAAGCTCTATCCCCCCGAGGTCAAGCAGGCCCACGAGTCGGGCGCCCTCCACCTGCACGACCTGGGCACTCTGGCCCCATACTGTGTCGGCTGGGACCTGCAGGATCTCCTCCGCTGCGGCTTTCGCGGAGTGGCCGGCAAGTCGGAGAGTGCCCCGGCCCGCCATTTCCGCACGGCTCTCGGGCAGATAGCCAACTTCTTCTACACGCTGCAGGGCGAGGCGGCCGGCGCGCAGGCCTTCTCGAACCTCGACACCCTCCTTGCGCCGTTCATCCGTTACGACGGCCTCTCGCAAAAGGAGGTCAAACAGGCCCTGCAGGAGTTCGTGTTCAACCTGAACGTGCCCACCCGGGTGGGGTTCCAGACGCCGTTCACGAACGTGTCTCTCGATCTGCACCCGCCGAGAAGCCTCGCCAACCAGCCGGTGATCATCGGCGGCGAGCCCCAGGACGAGTCGTACGGGGGCTTCCAGGCGGAGATGGATCGCTTCAACCAGGCCTTCCTCGAAGTGCTGACCGAGGGCGATGCCCGTGGCCGTGCCTTCACCTTCCCTATCCCCACCTACTCCATCACCCGGGAGTTCGACTGGGACAACCCGTGCCTCGAGGGTCTGTGGAAGGCCACCGCCCGTTACGGCATCCCCTACTTCGCCAACTTCGTGAACTCCGACATGTCGCCCGACGACGCCCGCTCCATGTGCTGCCGCCTGCGCCTGGATGTCCGCGCACTCGAGCGCAGGGGCGGCGGCCTCTTCGGCGCCAACCCGCTCACCGGTTCCATCGGAGTGGTCACCATCAACATGCCGCGCATCGGCCGCCTTGCCGATGACGAGGAGGACTTCCTTTGGCGGCTCGACCATCTCATGGAGGTAGCCGGCTCCAGTCTCGAGACCAAGCGCAAGGTGCTCGAGCGCTTCACCGAGGCCAACCTCTACCCTTATTCGAGGTTCTATCTCCGCGATGTCAAGGCGCGCTACGACGGG
>JAFGIH010000045.1 GCA_016929985.1 Thermoleophilia bacterium
GAGAACGCCAACAGCCCCATGAGCGGTTACCGGGCCGGCATGCTCTACCGCGACTGCATCCCCGCCGGTATGACCTCGCGTGAGGGCGGCTGCCGTTATCCGGAAGGCAAGGCCTCTTGGGTGGGCGACAAGGGCATCTGCGACGTGGGCGACTACCTGACCGGCATCGAGTACCTGGTCTTCGATAAGAAGATGGTCACCATGGACGAGCTTCTCAAAGCCATGGACGCCAACTGGGAAGGTCATGAGGACATCCGCCAGATGTGCCTCAAGGCTCCCAAGTACGGCAACGATGACGACTACGCCGACAAGTGGTATGTCCGTGCCTCGCACGACACCCAGCAGATCCTGCTGAGCCGTCCTGACCCCATCACCGGTGCGAAGCCCATGCTGTTCAAGGGCGCAGCCGCCGGTCACGTGACTCAGGGCAAGGCAATCGGCGCCATGCCGAACGGCCGCTTTGCGGGCACTCCGATCTACGACGGCGGCACCTCAGCCATGGCCGGTGGCGACGTCAACGGCCCGACCGCTCTCATCCTGTCGGCCACCAAGTACCCGACTCCGTACGAGTGCGCCGGTGTGGCCCACAACATGAAGTTCTCCAAGGCCGTGCTCAACTCACCCGAGAAGCTGAGCAAGGTGGGTTCGCTCATCAAGACCTACATGAAGCGTGGTGGCTGGCATATCCAGTTCAACATCCACAGCGCCGAGGAGCTCATGGCGGCCCGCAAGGAGCCGGCGGCCCACAAAGACCTGCTGGTCAGGGTGGGTGGCTACAGCGCCTACTTCGTCGATCTGCCGCCTGAACTGCAGGACGAGATCGTCGAGCGGACCATGCATGAGGTTGGCTGATCGATAAGCCTTCTTACCTGGGGCGCCGCCGTCGGCGGCGCCCCAGGGTACTGTCTTTCGCAATTGAGGAGTGAGCGGTGGTGACAAGCGCAACTGGGACCGTGTTCAACATCCAGAGGTACAGCATCGACGACGGTCCGGGCATCCGGACTACTGTCTTTTTCAAGGGCTGTCCGCTGAGTTGCGTGTGGTGCTCCAACCCGGAGTCACAGAACCTCGCGCCTGAGCTCATGCATCGGGACTCTCTCTGCAAGCGTTGCTATCGTTGCGTGGCGGCCTGTCCGGTGGGGGCCATCACCGTGGGTCCCAACGGCATCGAGATCGACCGCGACGTCTGCACTGTGTGCGGTGATTGCGTGGAGGTCTGCCCGCATGAGGCTCTGCGCATCACCGGCAAAGATATGACGGTCGACGAGGTCATGAATGTCATCCGGCGCGACGCCGATTTCTATGCCGATTCGGGCGGGGGCATCACCCTGTCCGGCGGTGAGGTGCTGTTGCAGCCGGAGTTCGCCCTGGCCATCTTCAAGGCCAGCAAAGAGGCGGGGTTCCACACCACCCTCGACACCGCGGGCCAGGGAGATACCGAGGCGCTGAAGCGACTGCTGCCCTATGTCGACCTGGTCTACTTCGATATCAAGCACATCGATCCCAAGATCCATCGGGCGCAGGCCGGACGCACCAACGAGACCATTCTGCGCAACTTCCACGAAGTGGCCGCCAGCGGCGTGCCGTTCGTGGTGCGTGTGCCTGTCGTGCCCGGTTTCAACGACACGAGCGATGCCATCTCCGACATCGCCGACTTGGTCGCAACGGCTTCTCCCGGCGCGACCGTGCATCTGCTCCCGTACCACCGTTACGGACAGCAGAAATATGACATGTTGGGGTTGGACTATGAGCTGGGGGCGGCCGAGACGCCTTCCCCGGAGTTCATGAAGGCCGCCCGCAATATCGTGGAAGGCCGTGGTCTCAAGTGTGAGGTCGCGGTCTAGTACTGACTTCTGATTCGAATCGAGAGCGAGAGTGCCATGGAGCAGCTAGGCTGTGTCATCACCGGGACCGTCGGCGTCGACGCCCACGTCATCGGGACCAAGATCGTCTCACGGGCTCTGCGCGAGGCCGGGTTCAAGGTGGTGGAGTTGGGCGCCCAGACACCCCCTGAGGAGTTCATCATGGCCGCCCAGGAGACGGCGGCGGACGCCATGATGATCAGCTCGCTGTACGGCATGGCCGAGATGGACCTCGAGGGCTTCCGCGACAAGTGCACGGAGGCCGGCCTCGAGGACGTGCTCCTCTACGTGGGCGGCATCCTCGGGGTCTCCCGACGCAACTTCTCCGACGACGAGGCCAAGTTCAAGAAGATGGGCTTCGACCGCGTCTACCCGCCTGAAAGCGACGTGCGGACGGCCATCGACGATTTGAAGGCCGACCTGGACAAAAAGCGGGCAGGCCGCCCGTAGCGGCCTGGTCTGGGGCCGAAACGGGCAGGTCGACCGTCGTGAGAAGTACACGGAGCTTTGTAGATTTCGGGAGTACCTTCACTAAGCTCGTAGCCTTCGATCTCGAGGGTGAGGAGCTCCTCGCCCGGGTCCAAGTGCCTTCCACCGTCGGCCGCGACGTCACCATCGGTCTCGATCAGGCGTTCTCGCTGCTCGCCGAGACTGTGCCCATCGGCGAAGAGGAGCGGCGGCAGACCGTGGCCTGCAGCAGCGCCGCCGGCGGCCTGCGGGTGGTCTGCGTGGGCCTCGTCCCTGAATACACCACCGAAGCCGGCCGTAGAGCCGCGCTTGGAGCGGGGGCCAAGATCGTCGGCTCGTACTCGTTCGAGCTTGCTGAGGCCGAACTCCGCGAGATCCAGGACATCGCCCCCGACATAGTGCTGCTCACCGGGGGCACCGACGGTGGCAACAAGAAGGTCATCGCTCACAACGCGGCCATGCTGGCCCGTTCGGGCCCCGGCGTGACGAACATCATAGTCGCCGGCAACAAGTCGGCCTACGACGAGGTGGCGGCGCTGCTCGACGGCTCGGGCAAGAATGCCATCTATACCAGCAACGTCATGCCCGAGATCGGCGTGCTCGAGGTCGAGGCCGCCAACCACAAGATCAGAGACCTCTTCATCGCCCGCATCACCGAGGCCAAGGGCATCGGCCGGGCGCGCAGCATGATCGCCGACGTCATAATGCCCACGCCGGCGGCCGTCCTCGAGGCGGCGAAGCTCCTCGCCGACGGCGCTGGGGGGCAACCCGGTATCGGTGAGCTCCTCCTGGTCGACGTGGGGGGAGCCACCACCGACGTGTACTCCGTGGCCACGGGCGCGCCTACTTCCGGCACGGTGCGTTTCGTCGGCCTTCCTGAGCCCTACGCCAAGCGTACCGTGGAGGGCGACCTCGGTCTCTTCCACAATCTTGACACGCTCAAGGCCATCGCGGAGTCCGGGGGCGTGCCGGAGGGCTTCGAAGAGGCCGTTGCCGCCATGTGTGCGAAGAACAGCGTGCCTAGCGACGAGGAGCAGACGGCCTGCCACCTGCTGCTTTCAAAGGTGGCCGTGCGCTCCGCGGTCGACCGCCACGTGGGATCGCTGAAGAACATCGTGACCCCGAACGGCGAGGTGACCGTGCAGCGGGGCAAGGACCTCTCTCAGCTGCGCTGGGTGGTGGGCGCGGGCGGGCCAGTGTCGTTCTCGACCGACCCGGTTGAGGTGCTGCGGGGGGCCGTGTTCGAGAACGATCTCCCCATGCTGCTCAAGCCGAAGGAGCCGGAGTTCCTTCTCGACAGGCAGTACGTGCTCTTCGCCCTTGGCCTGCTCGCCCAGAGCGAGCCGGCCAAGGCGCTGCGGCTGATGCAGAAATATGTGGTGCATCTATGAGCGACGAAGGGAGATCGAAAGACATGGAGTCCGTCAGCGAGTGCCATTTCGTCGAAAGGCCGGCCTATGAGGTGGTGCCTGCCTTCGAGGTGCTGGGCCGCATACCGGCGATGACCCTCATGAGCAACAACCTCGTGCCAGGGGCGAACATGTACGTGGAAGCGGGCTGGATCGTCGGCATGCCCGACCCCAATCCCTGCGTCGGCGAACACGTGCACGACTACGACGAGATCGTCATGCACATCGGCAGCGACCCCGGCGACCAGGAAGACTTGGGGGCCGAGATCGAGTTCGTGGTCGACGGGAAGCCTCTGCTCATCAACAAGACCTCTTCGGTCTACGTGTCGAAAGGCGTCAAGCATGGGCCTCTCACGTGGAAGCGCTTCACGAAGCCTCACATAGAGATGACGGTCATGATCGGGGCCGGCAGTCTCGCCGAGGCCGACCCCGGCGGCCACCAGGACAAGATGGAGCAGGGAGGCGAGAGTTGAGCGAGTCGAAGTACGGCAAGTACATCCTCACCGAGGACCGTATGCCCCCGGAGCCGGAGGCCATGGTGAAGTCCATGGACGACCAGGCCAAGGAGGGCAAGATCCTCGACCGTACCATGCTGCTCGGCATCATGAACTCCATCGTGCCGGGCTGCTCGCTCTTCGTGGGCTGCGAGATATTGTGGGGCCTGCCGGGAGGCAAGCCGGTGGACATCGAGATACCTCACGCCCATGAGTTCGACGAGGTGATCGGCTTCGGGGGCACCAACCGCAACTACCCACGGGAACTGGGGGGCGAGATCGAGTTTCACATCGGGGGAGAGACGCATGCCATCACGAAGACCTGCCTGATCTTCGTGCCCAAGGGGGTGGAGCACTGCCCCGTCACCTTCAAGCGCATCGACACGCCCATCTTCATGTTCGAGGCGGCCAACGACCCCAACTATGTGAAACTGTTCTAGACACATTGCGCAGCCGGAGGGTACACAGATGAAGATGACCTACGATGAAATGCTCGCCTGGATCGACGTGTATTTCGACGACTTCAACCGCTACGGCCAGAACCCAGAAACCATCCAGCGCATGGATGAGTACTTCGCCAAGGATTTCGTTTTCAATCCGTTCGTGGCCCATGTGGGCAAGGTGGCCGGGCGGGACAATTGGTATAAGGTGCTCTTGTCGCATCCCTCTGGAATCGAGAAGCTGACGCCGGAGGATCTGGTCATCGACGAGCGCCGCCAGGCCTTCGTCGCACAGATCAAGGCGGAACTCTGGGACCGCGACACCAACCAGCTGCTGCTTACCAAGCGCTACCTGGCCCGCTACCCGCTCATCGAGGAAGAGGGCAAGATGAAGATCGAGCGCTTGGACTTTTTCTGGGAGGTCCTGCCGGCCGGAGCGCTGGAGATCGACGACGTGTTCGAGCGCGATTGGAAGAAGGGACCGGCATGAAGCCTACCTACCAAGAGATCGTGCAGTGGATGAAGGACTACTTCGCCGAATACAACGCCAGCGCCCAGGAC
>JAFGIH010000426.1 GCA_016929985.1 Thermoleophilia bacterium
CGGTGCTAGGCTTTGCCACGCTCGCGGGGCTCTCGCCACTCCTGCTTGCAGCTGGGGTGGCGGTGAAGCTGGATTCCCGCGGCCCGGTGCTGTTTCGACAGACGAGAATGGGACGAGACGGACAGCCTTTCAGGCTAATCAAGCTCAGGACTATGCGAGTGGAGAACTCGGGTCTGGCCGTCACAGCAAGTGACGACCCCCGCATCACGAAAGTCGGACGTCTGCTTCGCCGGACGAAGATCGACGAGCTACCTCAGTTGTGGAATCTGGTGCGAGGCGACATCTCCCTGGTGGGCCCGCGGCCCGAGGTGCCAGACTACGTCGATCTGGACGACCCGGTTTGGCAGAAAGTCCTGACTGTGCGGCCGGGCATCACCGACCCGGTTACTCTGAAGCTGCGCAACGAAGAGGCGCTGCTTGACTCCGTGCCGGGCGACCGAGACGCGTACTATCGAGAGACGCTGCTCCCGTACAAACTACAGGGGAACCTGCGGTATCTCGCGACGCGCAGCTGGAAGACCGACGCGTCTGTGATTCTGCGGACGCTCTGGGCTATCACGGCGCCAGGCACGGCCCCGGCAGCCGTGCCTACGGGATTGCGGGACCAGGGCTGAGCGAAGGCTCCGCTACTTGCTGCTCTGCGTCCGCAGGACCAAGCCCCCGCCGATGATCGCGACGACCGCGATGCAGGCGAAGAGAACCTCAAAACCTGTGAACGGGAAGTCATCCCGGCTACCCAGAAGCTTCGTGACCTCTTTGTCAAGGGAGTCCAAAACGGCGGGCGCACCGTATCCATGAACGGTCGCATCGGCCAGATAGGCCCGGTACTCAGCCTCGGTGTACGTGCCGTCCAGCTTGCTGTCGGCCGCGTAGTCATCGTAGATGTCCTGAGGAGTCGCAGCGAGGGCCACCCCAGAGATCGTCATCACGAGAAGGACGACCAGCAGACCGAAAAGCGCCACTTTCTTCATTCCCCAACTCCCTTCCATACAGTGTGAGAATCACCGATCGGCGATTCGCCATGACTCGCCTCTCGGATACCTATCGACATTCGATTCTACGCGCTTTAGGCAAACCCTGTCAAAAACGGCCGGCCGGTCGTACCGGGCTCGGGGCTAGTCGCCCGCCGAGGGCTTGGTCCGCACGAGGTCGAGCAACTCGCTGAGGTCCGTGTTGAGAGAGTTCCTCTCGAAGGCTGCCTGCAGGTGCCCCGTGGCGCGGGCCAGCAGCTCCTGATCTGTAAGAGCGAGGATTCGCCCGGCCGCCAGGAGTTCGTCCGCTGTCGCCATAGACAGCGCCACTCTCTCTCCGCCCGGCTGTTCGGCCTCGACGGCGGCCGCACCGAGTCCCGCCCAGCGCGTTGCGTCTGGCCCGTACGTCGCGCCCTGATCTCGCGCGGCCAACAGGTCCAGCGCGGCCAGCCCGGCCCGCCGGTGGATTTCGGACGACGCCTCCTCCTCGGCTATCGCCCGCTCGCTGGCGACAAGGGCCAGAGCCAAGGCGTCGAGCACTCCTTGGGCCCGCTCGGCCTGGTCTTCGACGGCGGTCGCGTCTGTAGCCACCGAGCGGTACACGTCGGCCCGGAGGAGGAACGGTTCGGGCGACACCGGGAAGAGCGTATGGGACCTTGAGGTGTCGGAGAGGGCCGCGGTCTGATCGGTATCCATCCTGGCCAGAGCGACCTTTTGGTACTGAAGCGAAAGATACGGGAGACCAGTGCCCACGACCACAGCGACAGAGACCACGAGCAGACCGATCCGGAACAAACGGGCAGGCAGCTTGCCGGTGCGACGGGGAGCTTCGGTGTCGCCGTCGGCTGGGGAGGGAGCGCTTGCCGATAGCGCGTAGGCCAAAAGGAGTAGAGCACCTAAGGTGACTCCGGGGAATTGCCAGAGCCAGTCAATAGAGGCGTGGATGAACCAGAAGAGCACGGCTGCCGTGAGGGCTACGGTCCAAGCCTGGCCGACGACACCTGCAGCGTCGTCCGTCCCGGGATCCGCTGTGTTGAGCAGAAACGGCCGGCGCCGCCTGGCCAGCGTCCACCACGAGCGCAATCGTGGGGCCAGTATCACTCCCAAGGCAGTCCCGAGGGCTGCCGCAAACAGTACCAGCCCCACGACCCCGGTTTCGGCCAGTAGGTCCAGCTCGATGGAATGCGTGTGGTGCGGATCTTGGACGACCTCGGTGCGGCGGAGCTCGTTGATGTACCGGTAGCTTCCAGCGCCATTCCCTACGGCCGGCGAGTCGAGAAAGCCCTCCCAGGCGGTTCGCCAGATTATCCCGCGTCCGGACCCACCCATCGCGCCGAAACGGCTCTCCCCCAGACCCTCGCTCGCCGTGTCTCCCTTGTCGGTTACGAACGAGTGGATGACGCCTGAGGCCCACTCGGACAGGTCACCCACCCTGTCACGGAGCTGGAGGATTCCCACACCCGCGCCGGCAAGGAGGGCGACGATGACCACGACAGAGAGCGCCAGGCGGAGACGCGAGGGGAGCGACACCCGCCGATCGACGAGGCTCAGAACCAGTCCCGCTACCGCCGCCGCCCCGAAGGAGCCGGCCAGCCAAGCCAAGGCTACAGTGTGACCGACCTCACCGGCGCCTTCGGAGTAGTACGCGGTGAGCGGGACGAAGGCGAGGCCGGCCAGTAGCACGGGGACGGCCAAGAAGACCAGACTGCGGAGCCGAGCGGGCGTCAGGACAAAATAGGCAACACCGCTTATCACCAGGGCCGCCGCAGCGCCTCGCGACTGAGTGAGAAGCCCCAGTTCAAACAGAACAGGAATCGTGCCGAGGGAGAGGGCTCGGATCCAGAGACGGCCGCGGGGGTCGGCGGCCAGCCACAGCAGGGGCCACACGAGCAGGAAGTAGAAGTTGCCGGAGCTGTTGGGATAGGTCAAGGGAAAGGTAAGCCGGCTGTCGCCAAGGAAGTCGGTCGCCAGGGCCGAAGCCGACGCGAAGCGGCTCAGCCCGATGGCGACGATGACAAGGCCGGCCACAAGCAGCAACGAGCGTCCGGCCGTCTCCGCGCCGCGATGGCCAAGGTAGGTGAGCGCGAGGGCGAAGAACACCAAGTAGAAGCCGGCACGTGCAGCTTCCAACCAGGCAGGTCCGGCTGCGAGGGCCCAGGTCGTCGAGAGCGCCATCCAGAGCACGTAGAGAGTGAACAGAGCGAGAACGAGCAGCAGGAGCTTGCGGGGGGGCCGCGAATATGCCCGTACAACAGCTACGACTAGGCCGGCGAAGCCGGTCGCTATGGCCAGCGGCAGCCATTTGTCAGGGAGATAGCCCCCCGCCCGGTAGGCCGCCAGAAGCCACACGGCCAGCAACAACGCGGGTGGTCCCAACTGAACAAGCCGGGGGGTTGAAAACGAGATCACTCTTCGTTCCTGCATCACTATACTATACGTGACCACGAGACAGTCGTAGAGCGGAGGCTGTGACCTTTTGAAGGCTTTTGGACGTATCATCGTCGCCCGTATGACGCGGCGCCGTCTGATGGCGGCCGGGCTCGACCTCCTCATCGTTATCCTTGCCTACTGGCTTGCTCTCGCATTCCGCTTTGCCGGGTCGGTGCCTGAGAGTACGAACTGGGGTTCTCGTAACCTGAGCATCTTCTTGGCGGCGGCCGTTGTGGTTCACTTGGGCCTGAACACCGTCTTCCGCGTCTACTCCATCGTCAACCGCTACGTGGGGCTACCGCAGGCTCGGTGGATGCTGGGCGCCACGACTTCCTCCATCGTGGTGCTGCTGGCTCTGGACCTCGCCTGGCCCACCGGCGCCGGGCATCTTGTGCCCCTGTCTGTGATTCTCGTGGGCGGTATCGGCACCGGTCTGGCTATGACCGCGGTCCGTTTCTACAGCCGGGTCTTCCAGGTCCGGAGTCTGAGGCCGGTTCAGGACGCGAAGCGAGTCCTGTTGGTCGGGGCCGGCTCGGCTGCGGAGATGCTGGTGCGGCAGATCGACCGCGCCCCGCAGCTCAAGATCAGAATCGCGGGTCTGGTGGACGACGATCCGCGGCTGAAGGGCATGCGCATCCACTCGTATCCGATTCTGGGGACGATGGCCGACGCAGTCGCATTGGCGGCCGAGCATGATGTGGGAGAGTTCGTCATCGCCATCCCCTCCGCCGACGCCAAGCGGATGCAGGAGATCTACAACCTGCTCAAACCGGCGCATCTGCCCATCAAGACGCTGCCCCC
>JAFGIH010000046.1 GCA_016929985.1 Thermoleophilia bacterium
CGGGCCCGTCACGTCGGCGACGGCGTTCGCGGGCTAAACTGGCATGGACAGAACACTCCAGGCGTAGAGCGTCCGGGATCCTGGGAGGTGCAGTGATGTGTTGTCGTAGGCTGAGCGCTCGATTGGTCCTTTTTTCGACGGTCGTTGCCGTGGCCGCGTGCATGGCCTTGGCGGTGGCCGTGGCGGGGTGCGGAGCCGGAGGCGGCGATGTCACCTCCACCAGCGCGGGACCGGCTACCACGGCATCCCCCGCCACCACGGCATCCCCGGTGACCACGGCATCTCCCGGAACGACGGTCGTTCCAGAGCCGGCGAGAGTCGCCGTCTACTTCTCGCGCGACGAGAAGATCAGCCCGGTCCTTCGGGTCCTACCCGCCGCGGATGCCGGCACGGGGGCTGACGTCAGCGCGGCTGCGCATGCCGCCGTGGGGGCCCTTCTTGCTGGACCCAGCGCAGACGAGACGGCGGCCGGTATCGCCAGCAGCATCCCCGAGGGGACGGCGGTGCTCGGCGCGGAGATCAAGGGCGCCGTCGCCACCGTCGACCTGTCCGGGCAGTTCGCTTCGGGCGGCGGTAGCCTGTCCAGCGCGATGCGTCTTGCCGAGCTGGTCTTCACGCTCACGCAGTTCCCGGGTGTGAAGGGCGTCGAACTCGAGCTCGACGGCAAGACCGTCGATGTGTTCGGCGCAGAGGGACTGGTGATCTCACATCCCATGACCCGGGGCGACTTCGAGGCTCTGTCACCGGCCATCCTGGTGGAAACACCGTTGCCGGGCGAGACTGTATCGAACCCGGCGCGTGTGGCGGGCACGTCGAACACCTACGAGGCGACCAGCCTGGTGAGGATCCTCGATCAGACCAACGCCGAACTGGCGTTCGAGGTGGTCACGGCCACCTCGGGCAGCGGCACCCGGGGGACCTTCGACGTGAACATCCCGTTCACGGTCGGCGCAGCGGGCCCGGGCACGATCGTAGCGTACGAGGAGTCGGCCGAGGACGGCTCGGTCATCAACGAGGTACGGATCTCGGTGCAGCTGGCGAAGTGACGGGCTGAACCCCGGGTTCGGCGCCCTACTTGCCGAACGGGCAGACTGGGAACAGGCACGTCTCGCAGCGCAAGCACAGGCCGCCGTGGCCATATCCGGCCGCGTCCAGACTCGTCAACCTCTCACCGGCGAGCAGCCTGGGCAGCACCAGGTCGATGAAGCCGCGCGGCCGGGCGAGCAGCCCCGCGGGGACGCCCAGGATGGGCACCTCGCCCGCATAGGCGAGCATGGTCATGGCTCCCGGCGCGACCGGGACTCCGTGGAAGACCACGTCGTCGGCGATCTGGGCGATGCTCACGCTGGTGCAGTCATCGGGTGACCCGCCGCCGGTCACGAGCACCAGGTCGAGGCTGGCGCTCAGCGCGGTCGTGATGGCCCCGCAGACCGCCGGCACCTCGTCGGGGACGATCTCGGTGTGGACGAGCGCGCTGCCGTGCTCCTCCAGCCGTCGTCTGAGCAGCGGCTCGAAGGCATCCTTCCGGCGGCCCTCGTAGATCTCGCGGCCCGTGATGATCGCCCCGGCCCGCAGCGACCGGTAGGGCAGTATCTCCATGATCATGGACGGGCCGCCGGCGATGGCCTGTGCGTCGTCGAGCACATCCTGGCGCACGGCGAGACCACGGACCTTGGCCCTGGCCACAAGCTCCCCGGCCCCGACCGGAGTGTTATCGTGACGGGTGGCTATCAGTACCTCATCCAGCAGATTGAGCTTCAGCAACCGTTCCGCATCCACCTTGAGAAGGCCGGAGGTGGTAGCTACGAGATCGGCCCAGGCTTCGCCCGGGAGGGTCACCTCGATGCCTTCTCCGGCGACCAGGCGTCCCAGGGTCAGGGCGGCGTCATCTTCATGTACCTCGTCGGGAGCCAGCTCGAGGATCTGTACGTACGACTTACCGATGTCGCGCAGCAGCTCCAGGTCGTCCTCGTGGATCACATGGCCACGCCTGAGCACCGCGCCCTTGGCCTTGCCCGGAGTGATGCCTGTGAGGTCGTAGGCCAGCGTCAGGCCCACGCTTTCGTCTATCGGGATCTCCTGCGTTCTCATGGGTACACCTCGTCGACCGCCCGATCGTAATCCGCCGGGGAGTATAAGGGACGCAGAGAGCCCTTACAACGAGTCCGGCGGCGGCGCCAGAACAACCCGGCGCCGCTCAGCCCCGGCCGGGCCACGTCCGCGTGTAGGCAAGAGGACGATGGGGAATTGCCGTAGACATGACTGCCCAAAGTATCGGTACGGTCCGCCACATCCGAGAGATCGAGAACACCTGGGTCCCACTGGCCGACGGGACACGGCTGGCCGCCCGCATATGGATGCCCGTGGACGCACTCGAATCTCCCGTGCCCGCGGTGCTCGAGTATCTGCCCTACCGCAAGTCCGACGGTACCGTGCTCGCCGATCTTGGGCGTCATCCCTACTTCGCCGCTCACGGCTATGCGGCGGTCCGTGTGGACCTGCGCGGCACGGGCGACTCTGATGGGCTGCTGCGGGGGGAGTATCTACCGCAGGAGCAGGATGACGCTCTCGACGTACTGGCTTGGCTCGAACGCCAACCCTGGTGCACGGGCGCGGTGGGAATGATCGGCTACTCGTGGGGCGGCTTCAATGGCCTGCAGGTGGCCGCCCGGCGGGCTCCGCAGCTCAAGGCCGTGATCACCGTCGCGTCGACCGACGACCGCTACCTGGACGACTGCCACTATATGGGCGGCTGTCTACTGGGGTCCGACATGCTCAAGTGGGCCTCGTCCATGCTCACCTATGCCCTTCAACCCCCGAGCCCTCGCCACGTCGGGTCGCGATGGAGGGAGATGTGGCTCGAACGTCTCGAGAACGCACCTGAGTTGGCCCACGACTGGATCTCTCACCAACTGCGGGACGGTTTCTGGGAGCACGGGTCGGTCGCCGAGGACTATGACGCGATCGCGTGCCCGGTCATGGTGGTAGGCGGCTGGGCCGACGCATACACGAATGCGGTACCCCGGCTTCTCGAAAGGCTCCAGGTCCCCCGCCTGGGGATCGTGGGCCCGTGGGCTCACATGCTGCCGCACGAGGGTGTCCCCGGCCCTGCGATCGACTTCCTGGGCGAGGCCGTGCGTTGGTGGGACTGTTGGCTCAAAGGCATCGATTCGGGGATCATGGATGAACCGCGCCTGCGGGCGTGGCTTCAGGAGTACGTGCGGCCCGCCACCTCTCACGCCGTGCGACCTGGGCGTTGGGTGGCAGAGAACACCTGGCCGCCCGCGACAGTTGAGAGACTCACTCTGTGCCTGGGATGCGACGGAGGTCTGGCCTCTGCTGCCGGCTCGGCGGGCGGTCTCCCGGCGGTCGCTGGGCCCTCGGCAGCCACCGGTCTAAGGGCAGGCGCCGGGGCTCGGTTACAGACCCAAGCTAGGCAGGAATGTGGAGAGACCGCGGGGGTGTGGTGCGCCAACGGATATCCCGACGAGATCGCCGGCGACCAGACCCCCGACGACGCTCTATCTCTCTGTTTCACGACGGAGGCGCTCGAAGAACAGGTCGAGGTGCTTGGTTACCCGGTCGTCGAGCTGCGGCTGGCCGCCGACCGTGATCTCGCGCTCGTGGCCGCCCGCGTCGAGGATGTAGCGCCGGATGGTGCATCATTGCTGGTGAGCTGGGGCATGCTCAATCTGACCCATCGGGAGGGGCACACTCAAGCCGAGCCCCTGGACCCCGGTCGCGTATATGACGTGCGGCTGGAGTGCCGGGTCTGCGGGCACCGGTTCGCCGCCGGCCATCGCATTCGGCTGGCCTTGTCGCCGACCTACTGGCCTCACGCCTGGCCTTCGCCGCAACCGGTGACACTGACAGTCACTGTGGACGGGCCGAGCGTGCTCGTGCTTCCGGTCGGGTCGAGCGTGAACGCCGCCGGGCTCTCCGAGATTCCTCCGCCCGAGGAGCGCCGGGTCTCGTTCGCCGGCGCCGAAGCCGGCCGCCCTCCGGTCGCCGATCGGCGAGACCAACGCTCGCGGCAGATCCGTGTCGACCGCGACGCCGGGCGGCACGAGATCATCGACCGAGAGCTTCACGAGCGCACCGTGCCGGGTGACGGGGCCCGCTACTCTGAGGCCGGCACGGACGTCTACAGCATCGTGGAGGATGAACCGCTCTCAGCGACGGTCCGTTGCGCTCGGGAGACCTCCTCCAACGGGCCGGACGGGTCGTGGCGCGTGGTCTTGGCCAGCGAGATGACCTGCGATACCCATACGTTCCGCGTGAGCGAGGAGTATGCGGCCTACGAGGGTGACGCCCGGGTGTTCGCGAGGAGCAGGAGCTTCACGATCCCGCGGCAGGGGGTCTGAGCTCGCCTAGAGCGCCCGATCGACGATCAGCGCCAGCAGGATGGCCGGAACCGCCCCATGGATCACGATGGCGTTATTGAACGAGGCGATGCCCGACATTATGGGCACGCCCAGGCCGCCGGCGCCTACCACCGCGCCCAGGGTGGCCGCGCTCACCACGATGATCAGCATGGTCCGCACCCCGGTCATGATGACCGGCATCGCAAGGGGCAGCTCGAGCTGGAGCAGGCGTTCCGCGCGGGTCATGCCCATGCCCCTGCCCGCTTCCACGACCGCCTCGGGTACGGCCGATATGCCGGCCACCACGTTCACCATGACCGGGAGGATGCTGTAGATCACGAGGGCCAGGAGCACCGGCTCCGACCCGTAGCCCACTGCCGGCACGGCGATGGCCATGATGGCCACCGAGGGTACAGCCTGTCCGAGATTGGCCAGGCGGATGACCAGGTCGCGGAAGGGTCTGCCCACGGGACTCAAGATCAGCAGCCCCGCGGCCAAGCCGATGACTATGGCGGCCGCTCCTGCCGCGACCACGAGCACGAGGTGTTCGAGAAGAAAGCTCCAGAGCGGCGTGCGGGTGTAGGTAAGGCCCTCGCTCTCGGGGAAGAACAGCCCGAGGAACGCCTCGACCGCGGGGGTGTAGAACGTCCATACGAGGAGGAGAGCAGCGAGGATGGAGGCGCTCTTCCAATGTTTGCGAATGCCTGGAGAATAGGTGCTCATGTCGCTTGCCTGACCTGCGTGACCACATCGCAGAACGTCAGCCCGCCAAGCGTGTCGTCGCCGGCGACCACCGCCACTCTGTCGACGCTCTCCGTCACCATGATGGCGAGAACGTCGCGCAGGTTGGTCTCTGGTCGGACCCTGGGTGCTGTTCCGGGTGGCGGGGGCCCGAGCTCCAGGTCGGCCACCCGATGTCGTGACAGGATGCGCAGTCCGAACTCGTCTCCAAAGAAGTCGCGCACAAACTGTTGGCCGGGGCTGCGCCACAGCTCCTCGGGAGCTCCGTCCTGGACGACGCGACCGTCCCGCATCAGCACGATGCGGTCGCCCAGCAGTACCGCCTCTTCGATGTCGTGGGTGACGAAGACCACGGTCTTGCCCAGCTGGCGATGGAGTGACGCGAACTCACGCTGCAGGCGCTCCCTGCTGATGGGGTCGAGGGCGCCGAACGGCTCGTCCATGAGTAACACCGGCGGATCGGCTGCCAGGGCCCGGGCCACGCCCACACGCTGGGCCTCGCCCCCGGACAGCTCGTGAGGCCTCTTACCCGCGTAAACAGTGGGATCGAGCCCTACCAGTTCGAGCAGCTCGGCGACCCGTTTCTCCACCCTGGCGCGCTCCCAGCCCAGAAGACGGGGCACCGTGGCGATGTTCCTGCTCACCGTCATGTGGGGGAACAACCCTACGCTCTGGATGGCATAGCCGATGTGTCGGCGCAGCTCCTCAGGCGGCGCTGCGGAGACCTCGCGACCATCGATGAGCACCTCGCCGCCGTCCACCTCGACCATGCGATTGATGGCGCGCAGGAGGGTCGTCTTCCCGCAACCGCTTGGTCCCAAGACGATGGTCAGCTCGCCGTCGGGTATGGTGAGTGAGACGTCGTCCACCGCCCGAGTCTCTCCGTACCGCTTGGTGATGTGGCGTAGCTCGATCATGCCGCACTGAGCGCCAGGTCGACCCGCCGTCCGTGCCCCGCAAGGTACTCGACCGCCCGCAGCAGAGCGTCAAAGAACAACGCCAAGGCTACGATGGGAACCACGCCCACGAGCACCAGGTCCATGCTGGTCTGTTCCAACCCCATGAACATGATGGTGCCCAACCCTCCACCGCCCACGAAGGCGGCGATTATCGCCCCGGCGGTGCTCTGCACGAGGGCGATCCGCACTCCCGCGAGTACCACAGGGAATGCGAGGGGGAGCTCGACCTCCCAGAGAGTCCGCCACCGGCTCATACCCATGCCCTTGGCCGTATCGAGGACTCCCGGGTCGAGTTGCTGGATGGCGACCAGGGTGTTCCTGGCGACCGGGAACAGCGCGTAGACCAAGAGGACGATCATCACCGGCGCCCACCCGATGCCCGAGATCCCCAGGGAGCGCAGTGTCTCCGAGCGATCCCCGACGGCCCCCAGGATGGGCATCATTATGCCGATGAACGCGAGTACCGGCAGGACCTGGCCGAGGTTGAGCAGACCCATGATGATCGACCGGGCGCCCCGATGCCGGGCCGAGATCACTCCCAGGGGAATCCCGATGACGATCGCACCGATGGTGGCGCCGAGCGCGTAGAAGAGGTGCCTGGTCAGCTCCCGGGCAAAAGTGGAACGGGTGAGCGTCCACTCGCGCACGATGCCGAGCTCGCCCAGCGCGCCGAACACGGTGAGCAGAACGACTCCGAGGAACGGCGTCAACCCTACGAGGATTCGCCCGGCTCGACTGGGCGTGTCCGCTGCCGCGGCGTAGAGCACGAGATAGAGGGCGAACAGGAACAGGTAGAAGCTCCAGCCGAACGACGTGCGGCCCGCGGGGCCCTGTCCGGACGCGAAGGCAGAAGCGGCGCTTCCGGTCTGCACAAGCAGGATGAGCAGCGCGCACGTGGCGAGCAGTCCGCAGCCGACTCCCGCAAGGCTAGGCGGTAAGCCGCGGACTGCTGCCATCTGCCTCCCGGCGGTCCGCCCTGGATTCCCGCTGCTGGCCCTGCCTCGGTACCAGAGGGCCAGCGTCGTCAAGAGCACAAACAGCCAGAGCCCGAACGCGACCCAGCCCAGGATCCCCAGCGCCTCCACGGCCGAGGCCGACTCGCCATCGACCACCCGGTTGCGCCGGAAGGACACGAACGGCCCCACGGTGAGCGCCACCACCCCGATCAGCCCGCCCACAAGGCCGACCACCGCACTAGCCCGCCGGCCCATGGTCGGCTCACCGCCGCGAAAGCGCCTCCCGCTCAGCGCCGACAGCCTGACCAGGAAGTGTCTACTTGAGGAAGCCATTCGCCTCCAAGTAGGAGGTGGCTACCGCCCGCGGATCCTCACCGCCGAAGGCGATCCGAGCGTTCAGCTCTTGAAGTCTCGTCTGGTCGAGACTCGTGAACACCGGCTCAAGGATGGAAGCGATCTGCGGGTAGGCCGCCATGATCTCTCCTCTGAAGATCGGCGTGGGCTCGTATACGGGGGGGATGTCCTTGGTGTCGGTGATGATCACCAAGTCGAGCTCATTGAGCTGTCCATCCGTGCCGTAGGCCAGGGAGAAGTTGACGCCGTCGGTGCCCTTCGCGAGAGCCGAGAGCATCTCGGCTGTGTTGCCCGTGGAGAGCGCGATGAGCTGGTCGTCCTTGAGCGTGAAGCCGTAGGCTTCCTCGTATCCCACGAGGCCCAGCGGGTTGTCGATCCACGACTGAGCGGCGATCAGCTTCACTTTGCCGCCGCCGTTCACGTAGGTGGCGAAGTCGGCCATGGTGGCGATGGACTCAGCCTCTGCGATGGCTATAGTCGTTGCTATGAACTCGCTGTTGTTGGCCGGGGCGGGCGTCAGCCAGTCGATGTTGTTGACATCTTTGTCCAGCTGCTTGATGGCTGCGTAGGCCTGCTGGGCGTTCTTCCACTTGGGGTCACCCTCCTCGCCCTCGTGGTAATACTGTCCGGAGCCCGTGTAGTCGATGGTGGCGTCGATCTCTCCCCCGAGGAGTGCCGCCCGCACCACCTCTGGGGTGCCCAGCTTGGTCTTGTCCTCAGTCTTGATGCCGTTGGCTTCGAGCATCTGGATGATCATCGAGCCGATGAGCGTGCCCTCCGAGTCGAGAAGTGATCCTACGCGGACGACCGGGCCCTCGGTGGCGGCGACGGTGGTGGTGGATCCCGCGGCCGGCTCGTCATCTCCGCAGCCGGCAAGTCCAAGCAGCAACACAACGGCCAACAGGGCCGACAAGATCAGTATGGGTGTCTTCTTCATGGTGTGGATACCCCCTTCGCCTCATTTCCATTGCTTCTTCCCATCCGCGGCCGGTGCGAATCACCGGCGTCGCCGCTCCCGTGCCGGTGCGGTGGGAGGTCAGTGTGCGAACAGGTTGTTGAGCCCCTCGGTCAGCGTCGGATGGGCGAACACCGCCTTGCGGAGCTGGGACGCGGTCAGCCCTCCCATCATCGCCATCTGCATGGCCGACATGATCTCGCCGCCTTGTATGCCGAGTACCGCGCAGCCCAGGATGAGGTCGGTGTGGCTGTCGACCACGGCCTTCACGATCCCCCGGGTTTCATCTATCTCGAGAGCCCGCGCGATATGGTTCATGGGCATGGTGTAGACGCGCACGTCGTGACCACGGGCCCTCGCCTCTCTCTCGCTCAGGCCCACCCGTCCCAACTCAGGGTCGCTGTAGACCACGTAGGGGACCACGCGGCCGGTCGTCGTAGCGTGGCCTCCCTCGAGGAGATTGGTGCGGATGACGCGGTAGTCGTCGTAGGAGATGTGGGTGAAGGCAGGTCCTCCGTTCACGTCGCCCAGGGCGTAGATGCCGTCCACCCGGGTCTCCAGCCTCTCGTTCACCGGGACATAACCGCGGCCGTCCGCTTCCAGTCCCGTGGCGACGAGGTTCAGGGCTTCTGTGTTGGGGAGGCGCCCGGTAGCCGTCAGTAGGTGCGATCCGTCCAGCGTCCTGGAGCCTGACGGGGTCTCTACCTGCAACTCCAGGTCCCCGGATGCGTTTCTCGCCACTGAGAGCGCTTCAGCCTCGAGCACGAGGTCCACGCCGTCTTCGCGGAGTATGGCGGCCAGGGCCTCGGTCACGTCGGAGTCCTCTCGGGTCAGCAGAGTCGGCCGCCGCTGGACCATGGTCACCCGGCTTTCGAACCGCCGGAACATCTGTGCGAACTCCACGGCCACGTAGCCGCCGCCCAGGATGACCAGGTGACGTGGCGCCTCGCCCAACTCCATGATCGTCGTCGAGTCGAGATGCGGCACCTGATCGAGGCCGGGCAGGGTCGGTATCGCCGGCCGGCATCCGGTGTTGATGAACACCCGGACCGCCTTGATCGAGACCGGCCCGGCTTCAGATCCCTGAGTCTCTGTGGGTCGGACCTCCAAGGTCCGGAGGCCGGTGAAGGCCGCCTCTCCTAACAGCAACTCCAGGTTCTCCGTCGACTCCAGACTCCGCCGGCTGCCTTCCTGCCAGCTCTTCACGATGTCGCGTTTGCGTTGCCGCACGGCAGCCATGTCGACCGACACGTCTCCGGCGTCGATGCCGTAGTCCTTGGCCCTCCGAGCGAGGTGCGCGACTCGTGCAGAGGCGACCATGGTCTTGGTGGGTGTACAGCCCTCGTTCACGCAGGTGCCGCCCACATGCGCTCTCTCCACGAGCGCCGTGTGCCACCCGGCCGCCGCCAGGCTCTTCGCCAGTGGCACCCCGGCCTGGCCTGCGCCGATTATGATCGCGTCGTACTCACGTGCCATATCGATACCAGTCCTAATCCATCAGGGTGCCGCCGAACATCTGCCAGGCGAGCAAGGCCTTCGCCGTGAGACTGAGGAAGATGTAGACCTTCTCCCCGAACAGATAGTCGCGCCACTTGCCCACCTTCTTGTACTGCAGCACCATGTTCACGGCGAAGATGTTGAAGAACACAAACAGCGACACGATGATGCCGTAGACGAACGCCGGGGCCTCCTGGTCGCCGAAGCTGGGGCTCCAGAGGTAGATGAGCACCACGATCCAGGGGACGATGCCCGCGAAGCATCCGCACAGGAACGAGAGCCAGTTCGGCCGGCCGGGCTTCTCATACTTCTCCATGAGAAGGCCGAACAGGATCATGCAGGCGTTGATGCCGAAGATCGCCAAGAGCGCGGCGAGATCGGCGGCTCCGCAGATGAGGGTGATGAGGATGATCATGAGCGACGACGTGATGGAGTACTCGATCCACCGTCCGTAATTGCGCTGCTGCGCGAGATTGCGCTTGTACCAGCCGAAGATGCCGGGCGAGGCGTTGAGCAACAGGGCGAGGGCCGACAAGGCCATGAACGCGAAGACTCCCCAGCCGAGCGAGAATTCACCGATCTGGTGCACGGAGGGCTCCGACCCGGGAGGGCCTGCGAGGTAGGTGGCTACGACCGGTATGGTGAAGTCGTTGGCCAAGACGGCAAGCACCACAGCCTGCACCGCGAGGACCAGCCCGACCACTATGTTCCACCAGCGCAGCTTACGCACGCGGGAGTCAAAGTCCTCGGTCACTATCGATCTTGCCGCGACGCTCTCTTCAGAGCCCATGATGCACCCCCTTGTCCGTCCGCGCCGGTCCACGTGGAATGGAGTACCGTGAACCAGCCGATTTCAGTCGTGCCGGCGGCGACCTTCGTGCGGCCTGAGGCCGCGGCCCCGCAACGGGGCTGCTTGGCGCCGGCCTAGCCGGGCTTCACGCACCCGGCCTCCTTGGCGATGCCGCGGATCGTCGAGCGGAAGATCAGTTGATGCAGGGGCCACAGCGAGTACCAGTAAAGTCTGCCTCCCAGGCCCACCGGGTCCCACAGGGCAGTCTGTACGAGGCGAGTCCTCCCGCTCTCCAG
>JAFGIH010000427.1 GCA_016929985.1 Thermoleophilia bacterium
CGTGCGCTCCTTGCGCGAGTTGCTCACGATCGGCACCAAGGGCATCGCCGCCTACAACGACCACGCCCGGGTGCTGGGCTTCACCGACCCCCAGGTGGACGACTTCATAGCCGAAGCCCTCGCCTCCACGACCAAGGACCTCGCCGTCGACCAGATGGTCGGCTTGGTCCTCAAGGCCGGTGAGATGGCCGTCGCCGCTATGGCCCTGCTCGACATGGCCAACACCTCCACCTACGGGCACCCCGAGATCACCCAGGTCGACATAGGCGTGCGCGGCAACCCCGGCATCCTCATAAGCGGGCACGACCTCAAGGACATGGAGGAACTCCTCAAGCAGACCGAGGGCACGAGCGTTGACGTATATACCCACGGCGAGATGCTCCCGGCCAACTACTATCCGGCCTTCAAGAAGTACGATCATTTCGTGGGCAACTACGGCGGCTCGTGGTGGCACCAGAACGAGGAGTTCGAGGCCTTCAACGGTCCCATCCTTCTTACGACCAACTGCCTCGTGCCCCTCAAGAAGGACAACACCTACCTCGACCGACTCTATACCACGGGCGTGGTGGGCTACGAGGGAGCCAAGCATATCCCCGACCGGCCCGAGGGAGGCGCCAAAGACTTCTCCGCCCTCATCGCGCAGGCCAAGAGCTGCCCTCCCCCCACCGAGCTCGAGACCGGCGCCATTGTCGGCGGCTTCGCCCACAACCAGGTCGTGGCGCTTGCCGACAAGGTGGTCGACGCGGTCAACTCGGGCGCCATCAAGCGCTTCGTGGTCATGGCCGGCTGCGACGGGCGGCACAAGACCCGCGGTTACTACACCGAGGTGGCTGAGCAGCTGCCCGCCGACACCGTGATCCTCACCGCGGGTTGCGCCAAGTACCGCTACAACAAGCTGCCCCTGGGTGACATCGGCGGCATCCCCCGGGTACTCGACGCCGGGCAGTGCAACGACTCCTACTCCCTGGCGCTCATCGCTCTCAAGCTCAAGGAAGTCTTCGGTCTCGACGACATCAACGACCTACCGGTCTCTTACGACATCGCCTGGTACGAGCAGAAGGCCGTCGCCGTGCTGCTGGCCCTCCTGCACTTGGGTGTCAAGGGCATCCGGCTCGGCCCGACGCTGCCTGGGTTCCTCTCGGACAACATCGCCAAGGTGCTGGTGGAAACGTTCGACCTCAAGCCCATCGGCACCGTGGCCGACGACATCGCCGCGATGATGGCCGGCAAGTAAACAGGTACTTGTGGAGGCATGCGCATGAACAGGAGAACGATCCAAGATGGCGTCTACTGGATGGGAGCCGTGGATTGGGACAGACGGCTCTTCGACTCGCTGATCCCGCTCCCGGACGGCACTTCGTACAACGCGTATCTCGTTGAGGGCAAGGACAAAGTCGCCCTGCTCGACACGGTCGATCCGGCAATGGCGGAAACGCTGATGGAGCAGCTGGCAGACGTGCCCAAGGTCGACTACATCGTCTCGCATCACGCCGAACAGGATCACTCCGGCAGCATCGGGCTGGTGCTCGAAAAGTATCCGGACGCCAAAGTGATGTGCACGCCCAAGGCCAAAGACATCCTCATCGATCTTCTTGCCATCCCTGAGGAGGCATTCGTCACCGTGAGCGATGGCGAACAGCTGGCATTGGGAGGCAAGACTCTCACGTTCTGCCACACACCCTGGGTGCACTGGCCGGAAACCATGGTCACCTATCTCGAAGAAGACCGGATCTTGTTCAGCTGCGACTTCTTGGGGTCGCACATCGCCACCTCCGATCTCTACGTCACCGACGAGGGCAGAACCAAGGAAGCGGCCAAGCGCTACTTCGCCGAGATCATGGCTCCGTTCCGGAATCAGATCGAGAAGAACCTGGAAAAACTCAAGACCTACGACATCCAGATCATCGCCCCCAGCCACGGGCAACTCTACGATCGGCCTGCTTTCATCATCGACCTCTACAAGGAGTGGGTATCGGGCCCGCCGCAGAACCTGGTGGTGATCCCCTACGTCTCCATGCACGGCAGCACCAAGAAGATGGTGGATCGTCTGGCGTCCACCCTGGTCGACAAAGGCGTGCGGGTGGAGCTCTTCGACCTCGCCGTGACAGATATCGGCAAACTGGCTATGATGCTCCTCGACGCCGGCACGGTGGTGGTAGGTACTCCCACGGTACTTGCCGGGCCACACCCGATGGCGGCCTACGCGACCCTGTTGGCAAACGCACTCAGGCCCAAGGTCCGCTTCCTGTCGATCATCGGCTCCTATAGTTGGGGCGGCAAAACCGTGGACACGCTCGCGGGGATGATCCCCAATCTGAAGGTCGAGGTACTCGAGCCGGTGCTGTGCAAGGGCCTGCCCAAGGAGGAAGACTTGAAGGCCCTGGATCAGCTGGCGGCCACCATCGCCCAGAAGCACGCGGAGAACCATCTCAGCTGAAAGAGAGAAGCGGATGAACATCGTCAAAGCGCTCGAGGCCGCGCAGGGCGAGAACCCACACGGGGTAGACGCCCGTAATCTGCACCGCACCGAGCACGTCCAGGTCACCATGATCACGCTCAAGCCCGGAGAGGGCCTGAAGCTGCACCTGACCCCGGTGGACGCCTTCTTCTATGTGCTCGAAGGCTCCGGTAAGGTGGAGATCGGCGGCGAGGTCCAGGAGGTCGGCAAGGACATGCTGATCGACAGCCCGGCCCGC
>JAFGIH010000428.1 GCA_016929985.1 Thermoleophilia bacterium
GCCGTCGGGCTGCAGGATGTCGCAGAACATGCGCGCGGTACGCCCGTTCTCGGGCATCGAGGGCAGGATGGCAAACGTGGAAGGATCGGGCATGGCCACCATGTCGGATTCTTGGACCCGGGCGAAGCCCTCGATAGACGAGCCGTCGAACCCCATGCCCTCGTCGAGCGCCTGTTCGAGTTCCCGGCGGGTCATCGCCAAGCTCTTGAGAAAGCCGAGCACATCCGTGAACCACAGACGGATGAACTTGATGTCGTTCTCCTCGACCAAGCGGATGACATCGTCTTTGGTCATGCTGGTAGCCACTCTCACCCTCCTTGTGTTCTGCCGTCGCTCTTAGACTAACACCGCGGCGACGGCCGAGGGTATCGACAGCCTGCTTCGAAACGTCCGGGTCAGCCCAGACGGGTCTCCGTGCCCATCTCCGACACGTCGTAACCCCCCATGGCCGCCACCGCTTCACGGAAGCCCGGAGAGGCCACCACCGAGCGCAGGGCCCGAACCGAGGGCGTGTCCCACTCCGCCAGAGGGATGACCAGATCGTATCGTTCTTTTCCCAAGGGGACGAAGCCCAGGCCGTAGGCCATAGCCGCGGGACTGATGCCGAGACCCACCGTCGCCTTGCCCTCCGCCACCGCCCGAGCCACGCCCGTGTGAGTCGTCTCCTCGCGGTCGTAACCGGTGATGTCCTTGGGGTCGAGACCCGCTTCTCTTACCTGCATATCCAGCCATACCCTTGTTCCCGAGCCCGCCTGGCGGTTCACGAGCACCACTCCCGGCCCTGTGAGGTCCGCGATGGTGGCGAATCCGGCGGGGTTGCCCGGCGGAACGATGAAGCCCTGGACGCGCTGTGCGAGGCCGAGCAGCAGCATCGGCTGATTGGGGAACAGGCGTTCAACGAAGGCGACATTGTACGAAGCCGTGGCCTCGTCCCACAGGTGCGACCCCGCGATGTCGGCCTCGCCGCGCGCCAGCGCCATCAGTCCTCCAAGGCTACCGACGAACTCCATGGTCAATGAGACGGGAGGCTGACGTTCGCTCAGGGTCCGCGACAGCAGCTCCACGGAGAGGTCATGGCTGCCGGAGAACCGTAGTTGACCGGCCCCGCCCGGAGCCGGGCGATACGACGCGGCCTGCCGGCGCATATCCTGCCACCGCGCGATGGCCGCCGCCAGAGCGGCTTCGGCGTGTGCGGCGCTGTGTCCCTGGTTCAGCGCTTCCAGAAGGTACGCTTCAGCCCTGTTCACCAGGCTGGCCCACTCCCATTCGGGGGGTCTCGAGGCGCCGTGCGTCGCTTCGTCGGGAGCGACCACCCGCGTCCCTCCGCCACGATGTGCCGAGACCAAGCCTTCCTGCGCGAGCGCCGTGTAGGCCCGGCTGACCGTGTTGGGTGTGCAGTGCCACCGCTTGGCCATGGTGCGTACCGGGGGCAGCCGGTCTCCCGGTCCCAACTCTCCCGAGAGGATGAGCCGGCGGACCGCGTCGACGATCTCGAGATAGACGAAGCCCCCGCCGCCGGTCATCTGTGCCCCCCCGTGTTGTCGATCATCTCGGCCGTTCGCCAGCCTGAGCTCGTTCTACTGGCCGGAGTCGTTCTTCTTGGGCGCCCAGTCCGGCATGGTCGGGTCGGGCTCCGCCTTCAGGATGGACTTGATATCCGCGGTATCGCGGAGATCCTTGACGGTGGACTTCACCTCATCAATGCCCGCGGCTTCACGCACCTCGGCCACGGCCGACTTCACGTCGTTCACTCCCACAGCGTCACGGACCTCGGCCACCGTCGACTTCACTTCGGTCATCGTCGACTTGACCTCGGACACGGTCGACTTGATCTCGTCGGCGCCTACCGCGTCGCGGACGTCGGAGACAGCGGACTTGAACTCCTCCTGGCCTTCTTTCAGACCCTTCTTGAAGCCCTTGAGCGACTTGCCGAGCGAAGCACCGAGATCGGGCAACTTCTTGGGGCCGAAGATGAGGAGAAGCAACACGACGACTATCACTATCTCCCAGGGGCCGATCCAACTAGGCATGAGTCAATCCTCCTTGCGGGCCCGTAGGGCGCGAGACAGTCTGTCCGCACATGCAGATGGGCCCGACCTGCCGGTATTTAACCACATGGCTGCCGCTGCCGACCTGCTGACTGAGATACGTACCCCAGCCCCGACGACAAATCGTCACCCAACTGCATGACCCGGCGGATCAGCGCCGGCAACCGCTCCGCGGAAAACCGCTGCACGATGCCCGAGATGCTCACTGCCGCCACAACCGCCCCGTGGGCGTCACGCACGGGCGCACCTAGACTGCATGCGTGCCGCGTGCGATCCTCCCAGCCGACCGAGTAACCGCGTTCCCGTATCTCGCGCCGATCACGCTCCAATTCATCACCGCTCACGAGCGAATACGGCGTCATGCGGCACACATGCTCCGGCACCACTTCTTCCCACGACGCGTCGGGCAGGTGCGCGAGGAGGACCCGCTGAGCGGCCCCGCAGTTGAAGGCGGCACGACCGCCGGGCTCCAGATCCAATACTCTAACCGGCTCTCGTCCGTCGAAACGGCAGAGACAGAGCGCCTCATTGCCGTCGGCGACAAGCACCATCGAGGTCTCGTCGGTCTCCTCGGTGATGCCCCTCAGCAGCGGTTCGGCCTGCTCCACCAGGCCTAGACTCCTCGCTGCGACGCTGCCCAGGCGAA
>JAFGIH010000429.1 GCA_016929985.1 Thermoleophilia bacterium
CCGGATTCCCGGAACGGGGTGCGCAGCAGAATCCAGGGCGGTCCGCCGGCGCCATGGCGTCGGGCGACACCCTCCTCGAGCAACTCCGCCACCTCATCCGGGTACCACTGCAGGCGGTTGTGTAGCTGCTGCCAGAGCAGGCCCGGGTCCGCCGCGACGACGTGGGCCTCCTGCACCAGACACCGGCGGAAGGTCTCAAGAACCCCGCGCCGGTCTGTCTCAGCCACAATCCTCCAATGAGGCCCGCACCCTCAATGCTGCCCCTACAACCTCCGAGTAGGTGCCGCTGGTCCACCCAATCCGGCCGTCGCCGACGATCTCAGGGGTGAAACGAGAATGGGCCGGTTCCTCGGTCAGTTCCGAAGCCTCGCTAACGGCGCGGACGGCGTCGAGTAGGGCCGGGGTTGGCGTGACTCGCTCGGCCACCCAGAGCACGTGCCCGATCTTCGGGCTGCGGCAGGCCAGCAGCTCACGGATCAGCGCCGCGAGGGCCCGCGAGCCCGACTCGCGCTCCTCGCGTAGCTCATCGAGCGCCTGGCCAAGACGCGTCGGCGGAGGGATGGTCCAGTCCTCGCTGCACACCGCGGCAAGGGTCTGCACGCCTTTGCTGGGTGCAGGGGGCGGCTCGGGTACCGAGGCCCGCTCGATATCACCGATAATCGAGTCGAGTGTGTCCATGTGTCTATGCAGCGGAGCACCGATGCCGGGGTGGCCGAGGTCCATGGCGGCCACGTATCCGGGGTCTTGCACCGTCTGGACCAGCGTCCGCAACCCCCGACACACTTGGCTGGTTGTGATGGGGTGGCCGAAGGGGTCGAGACCAGACTCCAGGGCGCTCGCCGCTTCCTGCAGTGTCTGCGAAATCCAGGGAAGCTGCTGATCCAGTTTGGGATCCAAACCTGGCCTTTCTTGACGGGGATAAGCGATGCCCAACGTCTCCATCTTCGCACTCATGGCGCGCAAGAGACCCCACAGATGATCCATAGGTCTTAGTGGCCGTTCTCGACCCACTTGGGGTTCGCCACCGCCGGCTTTCCCGTTCGTTTCGACCTTGTCCTTCCGCATGTCTTCGTGTGCACGCTCGAGGGCAGCGATGAGCGGCGCCGCGATTTGGGGGTTGCCAGCTTCTCTTGCCCTTTGGACAGTAGCGTTGAGATGGAAGCTTAGACTCACGGTTTCGCGTTTTCCCGTCTCCCGCGCCCGAGACTCCTCTTCCTTCAGGGCGGCTACAAGGCGCTCCACCACTTGAGGGCCGCCGATCTTGCACAGAGCGACGCCGGCATTAGGGGGTACTAGGTAGAACCGATCCTTGAGCGCACTGATAAGCGGCTCAACGGCTTGGGGGTCGCCGATCAGGCCGAGCGCATGGGCGGATCCTACGCGCACCCAATCACCACCCTCCTTCAAAGCAGCGATGAGGAGCTGTACTGCCTCAGGGTTACGCACCTGCCCGAGCGCTTCGACGGCACGGTCGTGCACGTCCTTGTCCCCATCCTTATAACCCAGAGCCTTGATCAACCCTCTGACATCCTGCTTGGCCTCCATCTTCTCTACGTTCGGTCGCCCGAAGGATCCCATTGTCTACCTCCTCAACCCTGCGGCTTTCGTCACCACTTCGCCCTCTTGGCACTTGGAAGGTTCCAAAGCCACCAGCCCCTGCGCTCGCCGCGTTCTAGATCGGCCTCCAAATCGAACCCGAGGCGGGACCCCATACTGGCAGCCTTCTGGGAATCAATGAGGGGAGAATGCTCTCTCTCCCCTTCTCGTCCCAGTCTAGGCCCGTGTTCGATGAAGTCAAGCGAGAGAATGATTCACAGACGATGCGCTGGCATTTGCGACTATCCGCGGCAAAACAGACGCTATCGGGATGGCGCTTGGCCCGCGGGGCAGGTGTGTAACGTCCGCCCAGGGTCCCGTCTCATGGGGAATTTGGCAAAGCCCGAAGACGACTACGCTGCCGTCACGCCGAAGGGGTGATCTTCAAAGCTCTTGTGGAGTCCAGATATTCTTCTCCGCCTACTCCAGCTTGAACCAGATGGCCCGGTCCGGAATGATGTCTTCATATGCGGGGCCTGACTGGGTTGCCGGGTTCAAGTAGGCTCGATAGCCGATCATGGCTGGTCTTTGTGGATCGATGCCGTCGGCCGAGTAGTTTGGATTGGCGCCTGCGCGCTCGCTGGCTTCAGGAACGACCACGCAGTGCGCATCCCCAGCCACGGCCCGTGATGACCGTACTACCCGGACGGCATAGAGGTAAGGCGCCATGGGATCCCCGGGGATGTACTCCTCCGCACTTGCCGTGAACTCATGGCTGGTCATGCCCGCCACTCCGTTCCAGATGAAGTGGCCCGCTCCGTAGAGGAAGCGCGGCTCACCAACCTGGGGCGGACACTGGTTGAGCTGCCAGTCTCCGTAGATGCCGAAACTGGAGTAGGTGGCGATGCCGGTGGCCGCGTGATTGACGCCGTAGACGACCACCATGTTGTCGTCTCCCAGAAGGAAGTTGGCGGGCTGGCCGTTCTCGGCGCTCCTAAGGTACGGAGTATCCGAGCTCTCTCCGGCCACAAATTGACGGTAGGCCGGCTTAGAGGGATCGTCCGCCACGACATCCATCGAGTCATAGAACCATCGTGTCGACTCGAGCGGCCTCGACTGTGCATGCGCGGTCTGAGCTAGGATGGCCTCCTTGAGACGATCCAAACCCGCCTCCAGCCCGGGGACCAGCTCCTCTTCACCCACCCAGGCCCGGTTCCGCCAGGGCTGCTGGGCAAACCGCTGGGGCTCCGGGCTAGAGCTCGGGGTCACCCGGTAGAGCCTGGCCCACGTGTCGTCGGCGAGATACCCCTGCTCCTGGGCCTTGCTAACGATGTTCGCGGTGCGCACCAGCACAAACAGCGAATCGCTCTCAGGTCGTGTGCCTAGTCGTAGGACCTCAGAGGAGAGCACCAGGGAGTTAGTCATGGAGGGGGGAAAGCCGGCGGAGTTGGCGGCGTTACGGATGCGGTTGTAGATCCCCTCGTCCGCCGCCAGAACGACGATGGTGTTCTTCTGGAAGGGGTTGCCCCGGCCTTCAGTCTTGATAAGCGCGTTGTTTAGGGGGTCACCCACAGAAGCAAACAGCCAGTCACCAGTGGGCTGATGGCTGTCGGGGTACTGCCTGGCCCAGAGCATGGGGACGAAGCTGAAGTAATCTCCCAACGGGGGAGTCTTGCCTACATACACAAC
>JAFGIH010000430.1 GCA_016929985.1 Thermoleophilia bacterium
CGCTATCTGCACAAAGACGGCAACTTCTCGCGCGGACTGGGCCTCTTCTCCAAGACCGACTGGATCCCACCGGCCGAACTGCCCGACGCCGAGTATCCCTTGATACTCTCCACAGGACGCCGGCTCTGGCACTATCACAGCGGCACACAGACCCGCAACTCGGTGGGGCTCGAGAACCTGTTTCCCGAAGAGCTCATCGAGATCCATCCCGACGATGCCTGCAAGCTGGGCATCAACAGCGGCGACTACGTCAAGGCGAGGAGCCGGCGTGGAGAGGTGACGCTGCGCGCGTGGGTAAACGAGCGCTCCAATCCGGGACTGTGCTGGATGGCCTTCCACTTCGCTGAGGCCTGCGCGAACGTCCTCACCATCGACGCATTCGATCCTCTCACCGAAACGGCTGAGTACAAGGTCTGCGCCATCAGAGTGGAGAAGGTCCGCGACGGAGAGGCCCTCGAACATGAGGTGCTCCGCCAAGCTAGGCCCTAGGCGCGCACAAAAGGAGACGAGAGTGGCACAGAGCACCGACATAGCAGCCATCTTCGAGGCGGCTATCCAAAACGAGGAAGAGGCGTACGACTTCTACTCCGAGGTCGCGCAGCGAGCGACGAACCCGGTGGTGCGTCAGACTTTCGCCGAGCTGGCGGGCGACGAGCTGGGTCACAAGGTGTTCCTGCAGGGTTGTCTGAAAGACTCGTGCATGCTGCGGGACTTCCCCGTGGGTCCCGATTACAAAGTCGCTGAGGCGACGCCCCTGCCGGATCTCTCTATCGAGTTGAAGCCGGCCGATGCCCTGGCGCTCGCGATGAAGAAGGAAGAGATGGCCGCCCGCGGCTATGAGGCTCTCGCCAAGGATGCGCCCGACGCCGATCAGAGGAAGGTGTTCGAGAACCTGGCCAAGATGGAGATCGGGCACAAGACCCGGCTCGAGACTCTGTTCGTGGACATCGGCTATCCGGAGGCCTTCTGATCTCTGGTCTCGGCCACCCGGTCTAGACAAAAAAGGCGCCCCGGGAAGAGCACTGCTCTTCCCGGGGCGTTTGCTTTCTGCAGAGAAGTTTCTACAGAGAGGTCTTCGTAGTGCCCGCTACTTCTCCGACGCGGCCTTGGCGGCCTCTTCGGCCCTGACCTTCTTCGACTTGCGGACGTAGGTGAACCAGTACGCGCTCCCTACAAAGATGCCGCCGCCGATGATGTTGCCGATGGTGACCGGGATGAGGTTCTTGTAGAAGAACGTCCCCCAAGTGAGGTGGTCGGCCACAGCGGTCTTGAAGGCGTCGATGGCGGCCTGCGCGGCCTCAGGGCCGGCTGCAGCAGCGGCAGCCACGTTGAGGATGGTCTCGTTGTCGCTGACCATAAGGCCCATGGGAATGAAGAACATGTTGGCTACGCTGTGCTCCATGCCCATGGTGACGAAGGCCATGATCGGGAAGAAACAGCTGAAGATCTTGCCGATGACGTCCTTGGAAGCCAGCGCCAGCCAGACGGCCATGCAGACCAACCAGTTACAGAGGATGCCGCGTAGGAGGGCCGACCAGAAGGTGAGTTCCACCTTCGCTTTGGCGACGGCCAGCGCTTTCGCCCCGATGCCGCCCTTGAAGAGGCCGGCGCCGTCACCTGTCGCGTAGAACGCGCCGTAGATGATCATGACGAGAATAAGAGCTCCGACGAGGTTGGTGACCCAGACGACCGCCCAGTTCTTCCAGAGGCTCCGCCACGTGGTCGTGCCTTCCAGCGCGCCGACCATCATGAACATGTTGTTGCCGGTGAACAGCTCGGAGCCGCCGATGACCACCATCATGAGGCCGACACTGAACACTGACCCGAACAGGAGCTGACCGACCCCGTTCCCGAGGAACTTGGAGGCGTCGTGGCCCACCGTGGTGGCGAGATAGGCGCCGAATCCTATGTAGGCGCCGGCAAGGAGTCCCAGAATGATCAACTTGCCCAGGGGGAGGGAGGCCTTGGTCTTGCTCGTGTTGCAGGCGATCTGAGCGACTTCGCCCGGAGCATTGCACGAGGCAGTTACGACAGGTGCTGACATACTCTCTTTACCCTTTCTGCTGTTTGCCCTTACTTCGTTCGTTTGCATGCCCGTGGAGAGACCGCCGGGGGCGGTCTCTCCACGGGTCTGTCTTCGCATCGTCTCTAGCCGTCTTCTCCTTTCTGTCGGCCGGCTTGTGCCGGTCTCTACCACTAGGGGGCCGGTAAAGACCGGCGCTACTCGCCGTCCTCGTCAGAGCTGACGGCGCTCACGGGGACCTTGCCAAAATCGCAGCGGAGGCAACGTTTCGCCTCGGCACAAGCGGTCTCCATACTCCAGGACAGCTCCACCTCGTCGAAGGTGCAGGCCCGTGCTTCGGGGTCGAGGCACTTCACGCCCGCACGCGGAGTGGCGAGCGGTTCGGCGTCAGGGTCGAAGTAGGTGTCCACGGCAACTTCGCGGCGCCAGAACGCGTGGTTGGCTCCGGTGAGGTACTGGTCGATGGCCACGGCGGCTTTCTCGCCAGCGCCTACGGCGGCTACCACGGAGGCCGGTCCGGTGGTCGCGTCTCCACCCGTGAAGATCCACTCGACGCTGGTGGCGCCGGTGTTGTAGACGGAATCGAACCAGCCGTTCCGTAGCTCGACCGGTACTCCGCCCAGCAACTCCTCGGCGGGCAATGACTGGCCGACGGCCGCGATCACCTGGTCGCACGGCACGGTGATGTCGGGATTGCGACCGGCCACCGGACGGCGACGCCCGCTCTTGTCGTAGTCGCCCAGGGCCATCTGCTGGCAGATGACGCCGGTGACCTTGCCGTTCGCGTCGCGCAGGACTTCCTTGGGCGACGTGAGCGGCATCAACGTGATGCCTTCCTCGTCGGCTGCGATGGTCTCCTCGGCCCAGGCGGGCATCTGCTCGCGCTGGCGCCGATAGAGGATGTTCACGTGATTCGCGCCCAACCGGAGAGCGGTCCGGGCTGCGTCGATGGCGGAGTTGCCGCCGCCGACCACGGCCACTTCCTTCCCCACCCACGCGGTGCCGTGCACGTTGTACTCACGAAGGAAGGTAAGGGCCTCACTGACGCCTTCCCCTTCTTCTCCGGGTATGCCGAGGTTCATGCCGTTCGGGGCGCCGACACCCAGGAACACGGCGTCATAGCCCTGCACCTTGAGGCTGGCCAGGGTGAAGTCACGTCCGAGGGCTTTGTTGGTCTCGATCGTGACGCCCATGCTCTGGATCATGCTGATCTCGCGGCCCAGCTCTTCACGGGGCAGCCGGTAGGCCGGGATGGCCTGTATGAGCATGCCGCCGGGGCTGGGCTCTTTCTCGAAGATGGTGGGCTTGTAGCCGAGGCGCGCCAGGAAGTAGGCACAGGAGAGACCCGCGGGGCCGCTGCCCACGACGGCGATCTTGCGGGCTGCGTTGGCGGCGTTCTCGCGGACCTC
>JAFGIH010000431.1 GCA_016929985.1 Thermoleophilia bacterium
AGGCCATGCAGGTGCCCAGATCGACCACGTCGTCCACCGACGTACAGGTGACGACGCCCGACTGCCGGGCCGCCGCCTCCCAGACCCCCGCCGAGCCCGCCATGGCCCCCGTGTGAGACGCCGCCGCCTTGCTGCCGAACTCGGTGAGCCCGGTGCGCAGCACGACCACCGGCTTGACAGCCGTGGTCTTCCGGGCTACATCCATGAAACGCCTGCCGTCGTCGACACCCTCGATGTACATCATCACGCAGGTGGTGCTCGGGTCGTCGCGCAGATAGTCGAGGATGTCCACGGCGCCCATCTGGGCCTCGTTGCCCACGCTGGCGAACTTGTCGATGCCGATGCCGCGGCGTTGGCACTCGTTGGTAGTCGTCACGCCCATGTTGCCCGACTGCGAGACGAAGCTGAGGGCGCCCTTGGGCGGATGGAGGCTGACGAAGCCGACGGCGTGCAGGCTCACCTCGTTGGAGATGAGTCCTATGCAGTTCGGTCCCATGAGAGTCACACCGCCGTCGGTGGCGATGCGGCGTATCTCGCGCTCGGCCTCGGCGCCTGAGGCGCCGGTCTCGGAGAAGCCCGCCGCGATGGCGATGGCCGCCTTCACACCCTTGTGTGCGCACTGCTCGAGCATGGGAGCGACCTGGTGGCCACCCACGGCCAAGAGAGCGAGGTCGGGCGCTTCGGGAAGCTCCTCGATGCCCATGTAGGCCTTGTAGCCGAACACATCGCCGTTCTTGGGGTTCACCGCGTACAGCCTACCCGTGTATCCCCCATCCAGGATGCTCTTGAAGGCGGAGCCGCCCCATTTGCTGACGTCTCCGGATGCTCCCACCAACGCCATGGATTGGGGAGCCAGAAGCGCTTTCAGATCTGGCTTGAAAGCCGATCGCTCGGGACCCTTCGCAGCCTCTGCGGAGAGGATGATGAGAGCATCCGCGGCGATGGGCCGGTCCCCGCTGACCAGCACCGGGTTGACGTCGATCTCGGCTATCTCGTGATGGTCGAGCGCCAGCTGCCCGATAGCCTGGATGATGTCTGCCAACGCGTCCCTGTCGACAGGCGGGAGACCGCGAAACGAGCCCAGCAGCTTCCTCGCCTTGATGAGATCAGGCAGAGCGTGGGCTTCTTTGTCGCTCAGAGGCGCCACGCCCAGGGCGACATCGCCAAGGGCCTCGGTGAGGATGCCTCCCACCCCAAAGGCCACCACCGGTCCGAAGACCGCGTCGCGCTTCATACCGACGATGAGCTCGCGGTTGCTGCTCACCATCTGCTCCACCAGCACCGCCTCGAGCCCGCTGCCGCCCTGCTCCTCGAGCAGGCGATACGTCTCGCCGACGGCCTCTGGGCCCTCCACGTTCAGCACCACCAGTCCGGCCTCGGTCTTGTGGTGGAACTCAGAGCCCATACCTTTCATGACAACCTTGCCGCCGATCTGCGCGGCGGCGGCCACCGCCTCCGCCTCGCTTTTCACCAGCGCACCCTGTGGGACGGGGATGCCGTAGGCCGCGAACAATGACTTCGACTGCCACTCATCGAGAGCGGACGCGCCGGACGCCAACGCGGCCCTGATCAGATCGGCGGCGCCGGCCGGGTCGAGGATATGTGACTGGTCCATTGTGCGCTCCTGATCCCAGAGTCCTGTAGTAGTCTACGGTCTATATGATAGCTCTTTATACCTATAAGTCAACCTTGGGAACGGGCATGCTGCCGAGGAGCCCTTTTGGTATAGTGACTATGCCAGTGGATCTACCCTGGGAGCGCCCATGCCGGCAGACGGCCCAGAATCCGGGCTCGTTCATGAGATATCCCTCGTCCCCGAGACGGCGAGCGACAGCGCGGTGCGGTTCTTGCGGGCCATGATCTTCTCGGGAGAACTCGGGCCCGGCGACCGGCTCCCCCCAGAGAGAGATCTGGGCGCCCGTCTCGGCATCTCCCGCATGACTCTGCGACTGGCTCTCAAGGCGCTGGAAAGCACCGGATACATCGTCACCACACGCGGTTCGCACGGCGGCTCGCGGGTGGCCGATACTAACTCTCTCGTGCGGTGCTGGACCTTCTGGATGCGCGAGCATGCAGGTGAACTGGACGACATCTTCGAGTTCCGGCAGACCGTCGAGACGCGGCTGGCCGCGCTCGCTGCCGAGAGACGCACCGATGACGACCTGGCCCTGATCGAAAGGGCCATAGCCAGGGCGGGGCAGCCACAAGAGTGGCCCTCGCTCTTCCGCGTCGACATGGACATCCACAGGAGTATCGCCCGGGCGGCGCGCAGCCCCCGCCTTGAACAGGCCATGCTGGCCGCGCGCGGAGACCTCTTCATCCCAGTGGACCTTGCCCGCCTCGAGGCCAGGGAACACCAGGTGCACGACACTCACGGAGCCATCCTAGCCGCGATACGGGCGCAGGACGCCGGCGCCGCGGCCGACCAGATGCGCTGGCATATCGTGCTCATCAGGGAGCTCACCGACCGGGCGCTCGCGGCCGCCGGGATCTCTCACTCGTAGATATCGTGACACGGGCTCGACGACCTTGCCGACGTTCCTCTGATAGGCGAGCAGCATGTCCAGATCCTGAAAGTCGAGGGTCTGCATGACCCCCACGATGGGTAGTCGGATGCCCAGGGAGTTCTTGAGGGCCGCGTCGATCTCTTCGGGTTCCACCAGGCCTTCTTGCACCATGTCCATGGCCGTCTCTCCGATGACGCGCTGGATGCGGTTGACTATGAAATTAGGCCCGAACCTCTTCATGCTGCCGGGTTCTTGCCGCACTTCTTCAACGTAGCGACGGCGAGTTCTATGGTCTCGGTCGACGCCTCCGGCCCGGGCACGACCTCAACGAGCGGGATGACGTGCGCAGGGGTGAAGAAGTGCGCACACACGCCGCGCGATTGGAGCGAGGCAGGCAGCAGCTCGAAGATGTTGAGGCTCGAGGTGTTCCCGGCAAAGACCGTACGTTCCGGGCAGATGGCCGCCAGCTCGCTGTAGAGCGCACCTTTCGCGTCCTTGTTCTCGGCGATGGTCTCCAGGACGAAGTCGGCGTCATTGCCCGCCTCCGCAAGGCTCTGCGTGGGTCTGATGCAGGCGACGGCCGCCTCCGCAGCGGCCTGGGTGAGCGTCCCGTGGGCGATGATGGTGGCAAAGTTGGCCCTGACCATGGTCATGGCCTTCTCCAGGATCTCCGCCTTGCGTGAGTACAGCAGGTCACCCAAGAGCCCGGCCAGGCTGTCTTCGTCGGTCGCATCCACCATATAGACAGGAGCGGCGGGCACGAGCAGCCGTACCGCCGCCGCCGTTTTATCGACCGCTTCGACCGTGGCCTCATCGACCTTCGTGACGGCCACCCGGTCGGCTGCAACGATCTGGGAGTCGAGAAGGGGAGTGATGACCTCGCAAAGCTCCGGGAAACGAGCGGCGTCCACCACCGTGACCGTCTCAATGACTTCCAGCTTCTCGGCCGAGAAGTACTTGAGGGCATCCAGGACGCCGGGCGGTGCCGCGATGCCGGAAGCCTCCACGCAGAACGCGGCAGTGCGACCACGGGAGAACACGGGTCTGGAAGACCGTTTATGGGTCCCGGCTGCCGGGGACATTATCCGCATCACCGCGCCGCGAACGTCCCTGCGGTCCGCAGGAAGGGAGCATCCGATGGACGACAAGGTCCGCGCCTTGCGAGGTACGTCCGGATACGGTCCCCTGGCGCTGAGGTCTGCCGCCGCGGGCTGCCTTGCACTCCTCTCTCTCGCGACCTTGCTCTTCGTGGCCGGGTGCGCAGCGCCGGAGGATCTCGCCCTGATCTTGCAGACGACCGACGACCCGTTGGAGCGCCAGAAGGCCGCGGTCGACCTGGCAGGAGAGCACTCCCCGGCCTTGACGCAGCGGCTTGTGTCGGCAGCGGAGAATGACGCAACAGCCGCCAAGGGACTGGCCGCACTGCGGGACGAGTATGTGCTCTACATCAACGGCGCCATCGAGAAAGCAAGGGCCGCGGGCAAGGAGTTCAACAGTGAGACCGAGCTGGCCCTACGCGACGCCGTGGACTGCCTCGCCCTCATCGAAGACGTCCCCTCGGTGGAGGCCCTCGGGGCTCTGGTAACTGAGACCGAGCGTGCGAAAGCAGGGGAGCCCAGCTGGAGGGATCCCACCCCCGACACGCTGGAGCTGCAGCTCCGTGCCCTCGATGCGGTCGATCGGGCCGCGGGCGGAGCGGCTACCGTCAGCGAAGCCGCTCTCGGCCAGTTGATGGATGCGGTTCTGTTGCCGGGGGAGGCGATCTCCACGGTCGCCATCCGTGACGCTGCACTGACCGCCCTGCTGGAGCATCCGGAGGCCGTCGATCTTCTCTTCGAAGCCCGGGTCGCGGCAGCAGACGACAAGGACCTGTGCAGTTACCTCGACGGCACTCTCGCGCAGGCGGGTGGACCCGCCGTGGATGCTCTCGTCGGCGCGCTTGCGGAGCAGGACTGGACCGATGAGATCCTGGCCGAGATCGGCGCGCCCGCAGTCGACGCCGTGGTTGAGGAGCTCGACAGTGGCAACTCGAGGGTGCGCTTCCGGGCCCTCGGAGTGCTCCTGCGCCTCTTCCTCAAGGATGAAGTCTCAGTGCGCGACGAGCTCGTCAGACCGGAGTTGGTGCCCCTGCTTCTTGACGCCCGGCTGAACGCGACCTACGGCGACGAACGCGACCGCGCAGCCGAGGCAGTGCTGGCGCTCATAGGCGACCCGGCGGTGGAACCGGTTATGGCCCTCCTCATGAAGGAGTACTGGGCGGCCGGCGTCTTGGCCTCCATGGGTGAACCTGCGGTGTCGTTTCTGACCGCCGCCCTCAGTAGCGAGGACCGCGACCTCCGCTTCAAGGCCGCCGACGTGTTGGTGCAGATAACCAAGAGCGAGCCCGCCTCGGTAGCCGCCCTCACGGCCGGCCTCGCGGACGAGGACCTCAAATCCATCGCGACCGGCTACGCCTACTACATCAGACTGGGCCAGGCAGGCACCGAGGAGATCCTGGCCAAGGCGCTGCACAAGTACGGCGACAAAGACATGGCCCTCGACTACCTCAACTGCGGCAACACCGCTCTCGACGCGGTCGCGCGCGAATGGGCGGCCGACCACGGCTACCAGGTCTACACCGAAGCGGGTACTCACGGCGGTCCGCAGTGGGGCGAGGGCAACTAGCGCGGGTGTGTAAGCCGGACCGGACGCGGGTAACACTCTCGCGGATCAGTCGCTCAAGCCGAGCCAAGGAGTCCCCGCAAGTGATCGATGAGGACATCACGTCCGACCTCATAGCGCGCCTCGAACGGTGCCTGGAGACGCACGACCGCGAGCGAGCCGTCGGCGCTATCCTGGCAGCCGTCGATGCGGGGCTGTCCATCGAGGATCTCTATGCACGAGTCCTCAAGCCTTTCCTGAAGACAGTGGGCAGACGTTGGCAAGATGGTCGGACCACTGTGTGGGAGGAGCATCTCATCGTCGGCGCAGTAAGGACCGCGATCGAGGCGCTCTATCCGAAGGTGCTGGAGCGAAAGGCGCGGGTGGACGCCCTGCCGCTCACCGTGGCCTTCTTCTGCCCGCCTGAGGAGACCCACGATGTGGGCCTGCGCATGTTGGCCGACCGCTTCGACCTGCGAGGCTTCCGCACCGTCTATGTGGGGGCCATGACCCCGGTCGCTCAGATGGTGGAGTGCGTCCGCGCGACGGGCGCCTCGGTGATCTGCCTCTCGGCCTCCACTCACTTCCAACGCTCGGCGCTGCACGACGTGGTCGCGCTGCTCCGCGAGAGCCTCCCAGAGACCCGCATCGTGGTAGGCGGCCCGGCTTTCGCGCACTCCGACCGCGGTTGGGAGGAGTATGTGGTGCATTCGGTCGAGTCGCTCCTCGACGAACTGGCCGAGCAGGGGCGCAGCGATGCTTGAACTACGCATCGCCCGGCGCTTCCTATGGCGCAACAAGATGCAGTCGCTCCTCATCATCCTGGGCATCGCCGTGGGCATCGCGGTGCAGGTGTTCGTGGGGTCGCTCATCACCAGCCTCCAGGATTCGCTGGTCGACGAGACGGTGGGCTCGAGCTCTCACGTGACCCTGGAGCCGGCGGACGGCCAAGCGGCCTTGACCTTCACTGCACAGGACAGGACGAAGATCGACGCCGACCCCCGAGTGACGGCTGTGGCGCCGGTGCAGACTCTGTCGGCGCTCCTCGCCCTCGGCGATGAGAGCCGCCCGGTGGCGGTCAAGGGCGGTACGTTCGCCGACGTGGATTCCATCTACGGGCTCTCGGAAAAGCTGGTGGCCGGGGAGATCACGCTCACCGGCGACCACATCGCTGTCGGCAAAGACCTGGCCGAGCAGAACGGCCTAACCCCCGGGGACCCGCTGCAGTTGGTCCTCGCCGACGGGTCGACCGTGGCCGCGGTGCTCGAGGGCGTGTTCGACCTCGGCGCCCAGGCGGCCAACGAGCAGTTCGTCTTCTCCGGGCTGGAACTGGCCAGTTCGGCCCTGGGCCGCTCGACCGACCAGGTGGGCTCCGTGGAGATGCAGATAGCCGACGTGTTCACTTCGCCGGAGGTAGCGGCGAGTGTTGCAACTGCCTTTCCGCAGCTCAAGGTCGGCGAGTGGCAGGCCAAGAACAGCGACCTGCTCACCGCCCTTCAGAGCCAGAGCACTTCGTCGTACATGATCCAGGTCTTCGTGATCATCGCCGTGATGTTGGGCATCGCCTCCACCCTGGCCATCTCCGCAGTGCAGAAGACCCGGCAGGTAGGCATCCTCAAGGCGCTCGGCATGTCCGACGCCAAGACCGGGCTGGTGTTCCTCTACCAGGCAGGCATCCTGGGGGTGATCGGCACGGCGCTTGGCATCGCCGTGAGTCTGGCGCTGATCGCGGTCTTCAGTGCTGTAGCCAAGAGCGGCGATTCCGGGCTCTTCCCCATCGAGCCCAAGCTGGGCTTCGTCCTGCTCTCGGCCGGGATCGGCATCGCGATCGCCCTGATATCGGCCATCATCCCGTTCCGCAAGACCGCGCGCCTCGACCCCATAGAGGTGATCCAAGGTGGCTGACATCATCACGGTGAGCGACGTGACCAAGGAGTACGGCGCCGCGGTCAAGACGAAGGCTCTGCGCGGGGTCTCGTTCCGGGTGGAGAGCAAGGAGTTCCTCTCCATAATCGGGCAGTCCGGCAGCGGCAAGTCGACGCTGCTCAACCTCCTCGGACTCCTCGACCGCCCCACCGAGGGGACGGTGAGCCTCCTGGGCACCGACGTCGGCGGACTGAGCAAGAAGGAGCGCGCCGCGTTCCGCAACGAGCACCTGGGCTTCGTCTTCCAGTTCCATCATCTGCTGCCGGAGTTCTCGGTGCTTGAGAACCTTCTCATCCCCACCTGGATCGGGGGTTCGAAGACCACAGCCGCGGCCACTGCCCAGACACGCAAACGGGCCGAAGACATCCTCGACTTTTTGGGCGTCGGACAGGTGGCCGGCAAGAACGCGGAGCAGATATCCGGGGGCCAGAAGCAGCGCGTCGCCATCGGGCGGGCCCTGATGAACTCCCCCGACATCCTCCTGGCCGACGAGCCCACCGGCAACCTCGATACGGAGAACTCCGCCCTGGTGTACGACCTGTTCCGCCGCATCCACGACGAAATGGACACGACGTTCGTGATCGTCACCCACGACCGGGCCATAGCCCAGCAGACCGACCGCATCATCGAGGTCAAGGACGGGCTGGTCTCACAAGACGTGCGGAACGAGTATCTGGGGAGCCCCGCTACCTAGCTGCGCGGGTGCCGCCGCGGTCGCCGCCCAGCTCAGGCGCCGCCGCGTAGCGCGCGGCCCGACTACCCGCCCGGCCCGCCAGGCGACGCGTCACTCGACGGCGAAGAAGACCCGCTTGCCGTCCCAGGAGAAGGTCTCCTCGAGCATCAGCGTCCCACCCGAGGCCTGTTTGGTCGCCACGAGAAAAACCAGATTGCCGGAGATGATCTCGCCCTTCGTCACCTCGCCGTCATTGGTGATGGAGTCGGGGGCGACGGTCGAGGCCACGCCGAACGCATCGCCCTCGTCGCCGACGAAGCTATACATCATGTCGATCCAGAACGTGCTTGACTCCTGCCCCACATACATCGCCTCGAGCGTCACAAGAACATACTGACTCTCGGAGTCGGGAGGGTCGTTGAACATGTTCTCGTCGAGCACACGCTGTGTGGCATCGAGCTCCGCATCAACGACGCGCACTTTCCAATCGCCCACCTGCGTGTCCTGGCCCAGGGGTATGGGATCGCGGCGCGTGCCTTCAGCTCCCACGCTGTCGGTCGTGACCCAGGAGGTGATGGTGACTAGGGGAACGTCACCGGTGGAGGTTGTGGACGGGGCGGACGTGGAACTCCCGTCGTCCACTCCGCAGCCGCCCGAAGTGACGGCCAGGAATCCCGCCGTGACGAGCAGAAGCCCCGCCAACAGCCCCGTGACGGCAGCAGCCGAGGGGCGGCGCAGCCGACGGCGCCGGCGTGCGCCGGTGCCGTCGCGAGACGATCGGCCTGTCTTCATACCCTTCCCTGCTCCTCCAGGCTGTGCGTGAGAGCCAAGAGTTTACAGGGAACCATGCCAGATGCGCGCTCCTAGGTGGCCTGGGGCGAACGGAGCTTCTCGAGCCGCGCCTTCTGTGCAGCCTCGGCGTCGTCCAGCGAGGCATAACCCAGCCTCTCCACCGTGTTGCGCAAGATCACCTCAGCCGCGCTCTCGCCGGCGGCCTCCATCTGCAGGTAGTGCTCCTCGAGGAGTCGCAGGGTCTTGAGGCTGTAGGTGCCCAACTCGCCCCGGTTGTAGGTCTCGAAGGAAGGCGTATGCGCGCTGTCTCCCGAGTTGCGGATGGGACGTCCCTGCGCGCCGACGTGCGGGTACTTCGCCGCTAACTCCTCCATCCAGCGCACCGAGAGCTCCGAGAGCCGCTCGACGATGGCGGAGGCCTCCACGTCCAAGGGCGCCACATTCGGAGCGATGCGCCGGAACTCGCAGGGAGAGCTGTACTCCATCATCCGCGCGTACTTCTCGGTCATGAGGTTGCGGCCGGCCGCCTGCGCCTGCTGCAGATCGCCCAGGTAGCTCTCGGCGGTCGGCTGGTTCCAAGCCTGTAGCTGGCTCGAACGCATGACTTCGAAGGTCTTGCGGTCGTCCTGGCAGGGCGCGGGACCGTCTATGCCCTGCACGGAGTGGAACATCTCCCACTCGATATCGAGGATCTCTCCCAACGTCTCTTGACTGATACTCATGCTGTCATCTCTCTATTCCGTCATCACAGGTAGGCTTCGAAGCGCCTCGTTACTTATCTTAGCTTGCACCGCGTGTGCATGGTCCATCAGGAAGTCGCTTTCGGAGTCGCTCAACCCTTCCACGGTCAGCTCGGCGATGAGAAGAGCGCTTATCTCCTCCACGATGCCGACCCTGGCGCCCGCGTCCGGGCCGGGTTCGGCGCACAGGTCGGCGAACAGCCGGTGGCAGCGCTCGCCCAGCACCGGCAACTCCTTCAGGCCGCGGTGCATCCACTTGTAGAAGGGCCGGTACCGCTTGTTCAGCATGTACACGATCGAGATAGCGGCCTCCATGAAGCTGCTGAGGGCGCAGTGAGTCGCGACCAGCTCTCCCCGCGCCATGCTCCTCCCATAGTTGTATTGGCCGGTCTGGCCGGCCGTGTAACAGCGTGCGGCCAGCTTCTTGCGCCGGATGTCCTCGGGGTAGAAGGCCAGCAGCCCCTCGCGGAAAGCTGTGAACTCCCCCATGGGGTCGGCGAACACCATGCCGTTCGTAGCTGTGGCCAGGTAGGTCTCAGGGAGCGATCTCCACTCGGCGAGGGTGACCGGCACGTGGTCGTATCGGATGAACCTGCGGTAGAAGTCGGTGATCTCGAAGACCCCGGTCCGTTTGCCCGCGTGAAGGGCTTCGAGCCGCCGCTCGAAACCGGCGTAGCTCTTGGGGAGAGCGTCGTAGCCACGCTGCAGTTCCTCGCCGATGAGAGCGTAGTCGTCCGTGGTCAGCCACAGGCAGAAGCCGGGCCCCCAGTCGTGGTCGCGCGAGAGCTCGTCGTCGAACCCGTAGCACTCCGACCCCTCGCCCACCAGACCGGCGGCGATCCTGTTCTGGAACTGCGGGAAGCGTTCGGCGACCATGGGGCGGCCGTACTCCTCGTAGTACCGCTCCGCGAGTTCGAGACCCTTCATGCCGCGGGCGGTCAGGCGCCCTCGGCGCCCGTGGAACCCTCGGCACTCGCGGCCGCGCGGATCTTCTCCCGGGTGCGCTCGAGGTTCCTGGTGGCCTTGGCGTAGTCCGGATGACCGGCTCCCAGCACCTTCTCGATCAATTCCAGGGCCTGCGTGAAGTAGTGTTCCGCCGTGGGAAAGTCGCCGGACATGTAGCTGGCGGCGGCCAGGTTGTTGAGCCCCGTGAGGTAGAGCACCGACCCTTTGCCTTCGGTCCTCTCGTACAGCTCGAGGGTCTGCTGCAGGTAGCCCTGAGCCTCCGCGGGGCGGCCGGTGGCCATGGCCACCGCAGCCAGATTGTTCAGGGTGGTCGCATAGACGGCGTTGTGCTTGCCGCTTCTCTCGAGGACTTCGAGCGCCTGGCGATGCAGAGCCTCGGCCTCCTCGTATCTCTGCAGATCCTGGTACACCAGACCGAGGTTGTTGAGCGCACTCAGATAGACGAAGTGCTCCGTGCCCATCTGGCGTTCGTAGATCTCGAGGGACTGTTTGAAGAGCGCGACGGCGGTCTCATGGTCGTGCTTCAGGCGGTAGGTCCCGGCCAGGTTGTTGATGCAGGTGGCGTAGTCGGGGTTGTCCGTACCACGCACCCTGGCCTCGATCTCAGCTGCTCTGACAAAGGCTTCCTCAGAACTCTCCAGCTCGCGCAGCGTCCGGCAGAGAGAACCGAGTTCGTTCAACACCGCCACGTGGGACGAGGAGTCCTCACCGGCCTCCAGGCTGGTGAGCTCGACCTGCTCGCGCAGGAGCGGTAGGATGTCGCGCAGCTTCTGCTCCGCCTGCAGGGCGGCTATTTGATCGCGTATCTCTTCCAGTCTCTCGCTCACAACGCTCCCTTCGAATTGTTCAAAGGAACCTATAACCGGCCCGCAGGTTTGTCAAACTAGAGAGGTCACACTGAAGGAGCCAACGATCAGCAACAAGACAGCAGCAACCTGCGACACCGGGCCCGACAGAGAACCCACCACCGTGACCGGGCGGCGCTTGGGCTTTGTGATCGTCGCGCTGTTCGTGTCGATCTTGCTCTCAGCGCTCGACCAGAACATCTTCTCCACCACCATGCCTACGGTCGTCGGCGACCTGAGCGGCGTGGATCAGATGCTGTGGGTCACCACGGCCTACCTCGTGGCCGGCACCGTCATGATGCCCATCTACGGCAAGTTGGGCGATCTCGTCGGCCACAAGCCTCTCCTGTTGAGCGCGCTGGCTCTCTTTCTCGGGGGGTCGGTGCTGGGGGGTCTCTCGCCCGACATGGGTGTGCTCATTACCGCACGGACCCTGCAGGGCCTTGGGGGAGGGGGGCTGCTGATACTCTCCCAATCGGTCATCGCCGATCTCGTCCCGCCCAGGCGGCGCGGGACCTACATGGGCATCATGGCTGGAGCGTGGGCGGTCGCGGCGGTCTTGGGCCCCGTCCTGGGTGGATGGTTCGCCGACTCCATCGGCTGGCGGTGGGCGTTCTGGTTCAACCTGCCCTTGGGTCTCATCGCCGTGATAGCCGTATCGGCATTCTTGCGGAGGCCCGCGCGCAGACGCACCCGGCTCACGCTGGACATGCCGGGCATGGTCATGCTGGTCGTCGCCACTGCATCGCTCATCCTCGTAATATCCTGGGGTGGCCGAGAGTATGCCTGGGGTTCACCTCTCATCATCGGGCTGCTCGCCCTGGCTATCGTGGCCGGCACGCTCTTGGTCCTCTGGGAGCGAAGGGCTGCCGAGCCGGTCATACCGCTGCGCTTGTTCCACGACCGCAACTTCAACCTGGCCACGGCGGGCGGGCTCTTCAGTTCGCTGGCCTTTCTGGGAGTCGTCGTCTACATGCCCAGCTACCTGCAGATGGTGACCGGCCTCTCGGCCACCAAGGCGGGGCTGCTCATCGTGCCCTTGGCCGCGGGGATCCAGGTGGCGTCGCTGGGCTCGGGTATCGTGGCCAGCCGCACCGGCCGGTACCGGTGGATGCCCGCGCTGAGTGTGGCCCTCATCGGAATCAGCCTCTTCCTGCTCTCCACGCTCGATCCCGGCACCTCACTGGCGACGATCGGCGTCTACCTGTTCGTCTGCGGCTTGGGAACCGGCATCGGCTTCCAGGTGCTCGTGCTCATCGTGCAGAACTCCTTCCCCGTCACCCAGGCGGGCACCGCGACCGGCGCGCACAACTTCTTCCGCCAGATAGGGGCCTCTCTGGGCTCGGCGATAGTCGGCACCGTGTTCACCGTCCGACTCATGGACCGGCTGAATGAGAGGCTGGGATCGTGGACGACCAGCTCGGGCGCGATCGTGGATCCCGTCTCGCTCACCCCCCAGATGGTCGCCCAGATGCCCGAGGACATGAAGACCGCCGTCATCACCTCCTACAGCGAGGCTCTGGCCCCCGTCTATCTCTACATCGTCCCGCTGATGGTGGTGGCCTTCGTGCTCCTGCTCTTCGTGAAGGCCAAGCCTCTCGGCCTGACCAACGAGATGCCGGCGGAATGAGCGTCGCCCGGGCCGGCGGCGGACCCCGGCGCCCGCGGCCGCGAGCCCCGGCCGCGGGCCCGACTCAGCTTGCGCAACCCACGGCCCCACGCGTATGCTGACTAGCTTGGATAGACCGAAAGGGGTACCGTGGCAGGCAGGGTGGGCTTCGACAACGATAAGTACCTCGACGAGCAGAGCCGCGCCATCGTCGAGCGGGCCGAGAGCATCGGCGGCAAGCTCTATCTGGAGTTTGGTGGGAAGATCGCGTACGATTTCCACGCCGCTCGTGTCCTACCCGGCTACGACCCCAACGTCAAGATCCGCCTGCTCCAGAAGCTCAAAGACCAGGCCGAGATCATCGTCTGCATCTACGCGGGCGCCATCGAGCGGCGCAAGGTGCGGGCCGATTTCGGCATTCCCTACGACCAGGACGCTCTGAAGCTCATCGACGACCTCCGCGACTGGGGTCTGCTGGTGCGCGCCGTGGTCATCACCCGCTACGACGAGCAGCCCTCGGCCCGCATGTTCAAGGCGCGACTGGAGAGGCGCGGGGTCGCCGTCTTCACGCACCGGGCGACGAGCGGCTACCCCACCGACATCGAACGCGTGGTGAGCCAGCAGGGGTACGGAGCCAACGACTACATCCCCACCGAGCGTCCGGTCGTTGTGGTGGCCGGGCCGGGCCCGGGGAGCGGAAAGTTGGCCACCTGCCTCTC
>JAFGIH010000432.1 GCA_016929985.1 Thermoleophilia bacterium
CTATCAGAAGATGATGAAGCAGGTCCAGAAGATGCAGGCCGACATGGCCAAGGTGCAGGAAGATCTTGCCAACGAGACGGTCGAGGCGTCCGCCGGTGGGGGGATGGTCACGGTGCAGGTGACCGGCGCCGTCGAGATCAAGAGCATCAAGATCGACCCCACCGCGATCGACCCCGACGACATGGAGATCCTCGAGGACATGATCATGGCCGCCGCCAACGAGGCTCTGCGCTCGGCGCAGGAGCTGGCCAACAAGCGGCTGGGCGGCATCACGTCGGGCCTCAACATCCCCGGTCTGCCCTTCTGAGTGGTGCCGCGAGCCATCTCCGGCCTGGATCTCAAGTGAATCGGTAGCCGGGGAATGTTCAGTCCGACCGTACAGAGACTCATCGACGAGCTCAGCAAGCTGCCGGGCGTTGGACCCAAGACGGCCCAGCGACTCGCGTTCCACCTTCTCAAACTCTCACCTGAGGAGGCCCTCCCCCTGGCCCAGGCGCTCATCGATGTCAAAGAGACGGTGCGCTTCTGCAACCGGTGCTTCAACCTCACCGAGCAGGACTTGTGCCGGATCTGCCTGGATGCCGGCCGTGACCAGACGATCATCTGCGTGGTGGAGGAGCCGGGCGACATCATCAGCATCGAACGCACCCATGAGTACCGCGGCCTGTATCACGTCCTGGGCGGCGCCCTCTCACCACTCGACGGCATCGGGCCGCAGCGCCTCCACTTGGCCGAGTTGTTCGACCGTGCCCGGTCGGGTGAGGTGCGAGAGGTGATCGTAGCCACCAACCCGAATATGGCAGGCGAGGCCACCGCGCTCTATATAGCTGAAGAGCTGCGCTCCTCCACTTCCGCAGGGACCCTCCGCATCACCCGCCCTGCAGCGGGTCTGCCCATGGGCGGCGACTTGGAGTACGCCGACGAGGTCACATTGGGTCGCGCGATGTCGGGACGGCGCGATCTCTAGACGCTACCGACGCACGCTCGAGCGGCCTTAGGTCGAAACACACCTGCGGAAATCGGATAGAATTCAGCGTCCGGTAAATCGACCCAAGCGGAGCACTGATTCAGGTGGCGGAGCAAGAGGTACCCAGGCAAGACCAGCCGCCGGCGACCGAAGATGCGCTCGGTTCGCAGTACGTGGTTATCGGCGGGCCGGAGAGCAAAGCCGAGCGAACGAACACGATCGTGATGAAGTTCGGGGGGACGTCGGTGGCTGATGCCACCTGCATGAAGCGCGTCGCCAACCGCATCGTGGATGCCCGCAAACAGGGCCATCCTGTCGTGGCCGTCGTGTCGGCCCGCGGGGACACGACCGACGACCTCATCGAGATGGCGCGCGAGATCTCCGAGAACCCGCCCGCCCGCGAGATGGACATGCTCCTCTCCACCGGAGAGCGCATCTCGGCGGCACTCGTGGCTATGGCCATCTACGAACTGGGTTATGAGGCCATATCCCTGACGGGTTCCCAGGCCGGCATCGTCACCGATACCGTGCACACCAAGGCGAAGATCCTGGACATACGGCCGCATCGCATCCTGAAGGCGCTCGAACAAGACCAGATCGTCCTCGTGGCCGGCTTCCAAGGTGTCTCGACCGACCAGGACGTGACCACTCTCGGCCGCGGCGGCTCCGACACGACGGCGGTGGCTCTGGCAGCCGCCCTGGGCGCCGAAGCCTGCATCATCTTCACCGACGTGGATGGCATCTACACCACAGACCCGCGGGTGGTTCCCGAGGCCCGCAAGCTCGATTTCATCTCGAACGACGAGATGCTGGAACTGACGGCAAGCGGCGCCAAGGTCATGATGCTTCGTAGCATCGAAGTGGCCCGGCGCTACAACGTGCCTCTTTGGGTGCGGTCCAGCTTCACCGATGCTCCCGGAACACTCATAGGACAGGAAGAGAAGGGCATGGAACAGGCGATTATCTCGGGCGTCACGTACGCTCTCGACGACGCGAAAGTCACCATCCACGACCTCCCCGACAGGATCGGCGAGGCTGCCAGGGTCTTCAGCGCTCTTGCCAAAGCCAACATCAACGTCGATGTCATCATCCAGAACGTCTCGGCCCAAGGCAAGGCCGATATCTCCTTCACCGCTCCCGAGGGCGACCTGCCCAAGGTCACCACGGTGCTCACCGGCCTCAAGGACGAGTTGCAGTTCGCCTCGTTCGACGTCGACACGGAAGTCGCCAAGGTCACTTTGGTGGGCGCCGGCATGAAGACCTATCCGGGCATCGCCGCCAAGATGTTCGAGACCCTGGCCGAGAACAACATCAACCTCGAGATGATCTCCACCAGCTCCATCAAGATCAGCTGCGTCATCCGCAAGCAGCATGCTGATACGGCGGTCAGAGCCCTGCACGCGGCCTTCAAGCTCCACGACGGCATGGCAAGCCGCGAGGAGGTACTTGGCTAGGCCAGGGCGCGAGGGGAGGGGGGCATGGGAGCTATCGAGGTCGAGGGGCTGCGAAAGCAGTTCGACCCACCCAAAGGGCCGGTCGCGGTAGACGGTGTCTCGTTCCAGATCGAGGAGGGCGAGATCTTCAGCCTGCTGGGGCCCAACGGCGCAGGCAAGACCACGACCATCTCTATTCTTTCCTGTCTGCTCAAGCCCGATGGCGGTGAGGCTCGCGTGGGGGGCTTTTCCGTCACCCGTGAGCCGGAGAAGGTCAAAGCGCTCATAGGCGTGGTGCCGCAGGACATCGCCCTCTACGAGGACATGACCGGGCGTGAGAACCTGCTTTTTTGGGGCCGGATGTACGGTATGAGCGGTTCGACCCTCAACAAGCGGGTCGACGAGGTGCTGGAGCTCATCGGACTGCTCGACCGGCAGAAAGACCGTTTGGGCAAGTATTCTGGAGGCATGAAGCGCCGGGTGAACATCGGCGCGGCCCTGCTCCACAACCCCCGCTTTCTCTACCTGGACGAGCCGACGGTCGGCATCGATCCCCAGAGCCGCCGCTCCATCCTCGACAAGGTGAAAGACCTCAACGCCGCCGGGGTCACCATCCTCTACACGACCCACTACATGGAGGAGGCGCAGGAGCTCTCCCACCGCATCGGCATCATGGACCAAGGAGCGATGATC
>JAFGIH010000433.1 GCA_016929985.1 Thermoleophilia bacterium
AGGCCGTCGCATGCTCGGGGGTAGATGTTCCCGTCCGCACCGTGATGATCGGTCTCGACGGTGAGATCGTGCTCGACTCATAGATCTGTAGGGAGGGACGATGGCCAAGAAGAACATCGGAAAGAACTTCAACGTCTATCCCATGCCGGTGGTCATGGTCGGCACCACCACCGACGGCAAGCCGAACTTCATGACCGCCGCCTGGGTATCCAGAGTGAACACCGAACCCCCACTCGTAGCCGTCTCGATGGGCCTCAAGCAGCATACCGCGAAGGGCATACAGCAGACCCGCCAATTCAGCGTGAACGTGCCCAGCGTCGACCAGACGGAACTCGTAGACTACTGCGGCCTCGTCCACGGTTATCAGGTGGACAAATCGGCTCACGTCGATATCTTCCGAGGCTCCCTCGAATCGGCCCCCATGGTCAGGGAATGCCCCCTAACCGCCGAGTGCCGTCTCGTCCAGACTGTGGAACTCCCCAAGGACTATCTCTTCATCGGCGAGGTGGCCGGCGTATACGCCACTGAGGCCATCATGACCGACGGCCAGATAGACGTCACCAAACTGCGGCCGTTCGTCCTCACCATGCCGGACAACAGCTATTGGTCGCTGGGCGAGCGCGTGGGTGATGCTTGGAACATAGGCAGGGCGCTACTCAAGTCCGAGCAATGACACCGAGGAGAAGATGATCGCCTCCGAGAGCCTGGGCTTCCCGGTAGCGCTTGCCGAGATGCCCGCGGTTGAGTGGACCACCGCCATCAGCAGGCGGCACTCCAGCCGGACGCTCGATGGGACACCCATCGACCCGGCATTGCTCGATCGTCTGGAGTCGTTCTGCGCGGGCCTGCCCGCCAATGAAGTGGCCCGGGTCGTCGTGATCCGTACACTGCCGGACGGGCTCTTCACAGGCATCGTGGGTAGCTACGGCCGGGTGCGAGGAGCGCCGGCCGCCCTCGTCTTCGTGGGCGCCGAGACTCATCCGGCCGTCCAGGAGAGCGTGGGGTACCTTGGCGAGGCCGTCATCCTCGAGGCGACCTCGCTGGGACTGGCGACCTGCTGGGTGGGAGGCTTCTTCAAACCGCACGTTGCAGCCCGACTCGTGACGCTCGACAAGGGGGAGCGCGTTCTGGCCGTTTCGCCCCTAGGCCACGCGGCCGTCCGGCCGCCTGCGCGAGACCGCCTGTTCAAACAAGCGATGAGGGCGCATGGACGGAAACCTCTCGAGGAACTCGCCCCAGGGTCCGACTTCAAGATGTGGCCGGCCTGGGCCCTAAAGGGCCTGGAGCTCGCCAGGATATCGCCCTCCGCGGTCAACAGGCAGCCCTGGCGCTTCGCCTTCGAGCCCGGCGCCGTGGTCATCTCGACGACGGAGAGCGGGCCCGAAAGCGGCATCTCGCGCAGGCTCGACTGCGGCATAGCCATGTTGCACTTCGAGGTCGGCGCCCGCTCGCTGGGCGCCTCAGGTCGATGGGAGACCCTACAGGCACCGCGAGTCGCTCGCTTTGAGCTCAACAGCATCGTCGAAGGGTCGAAAGCGCCGGTGGAGCCGTAGGAGGCGACGGGATCCTGACCCCCGGGCTCGACCCGGGCGTGAGTCAGCCCCAGCCGCCCGCCTCTCCGGTTTCCGGCCGACCGGATACTTTGAAGAAGAGCGATCCGACAGCCCCCGCCATGCCGAACGCTCCCAGGATCAGATAGCCCGCTCCGTAGCCGGCCCCGCCGTCCAGAGCCAGACCGAACAGCCACGGGGCCAACGTCGCTATCCCAAAACCGAGGAGGTTGATGAGTCCCGAGGCGGGCCCCACCTGCTCGGGCCTCGCCACGACCTCCGGGATCATGGCAAAGCGCGGGGAGAAGTAGGTGAAGCTGAAGAACCCCACAAGGGCCACCAGTACGAACACGAACACCCGGCCGGACGCTACGGGGACCAAACCGGTCACCACCGACATGGCAACCATCGACCCGGTGATTATGGGCATCCTGCCCCAACGGATGGCGGCTGCCGCGCCGGTCGGCGCGCCGATCACCTGGGCTACTGCCAAGCCCGCCGTGAGGTAGGCCGCCACACCTGCGTTCGAGCCGTACTCACCTTGAAGGAAGTCGGGGCTCCAGGTCAGCACACCCGTCCCGACCGCCAGCGAGGCCGCGTTGAACAAGCCCAGGAGCAACACCTTCTTGTTCAGCGAGACAGCGCCTAGCGTACGCGTCAGACCGCGGAGTGAGGGAGGCTCAGCCACCTCGGCCGGCAACGCCCTGACAGGCCGTTGCGCAAACACGAGCACCCCGATGACGAGCGCCATCGCCGCGGTCGTCAAGAACACGGCGCGAAAGCCCCCCAGCGACGCCACACTGGGCATCAGCAGCAGGGCCACCAGCGCTCCTAGTCCCTTGCCGATGGCGAAGATACCCCACCCTCTGTTGCGCGCCTCCGGCACGAGATTCCGCGCTATTACCGGGCTGCTGACCGGTAGTACCATCCCGCCACCCAGACCTTGCAGGATGCGTCCGATCAGAAAACCGCCGTACGACGAACTCAGACCGAAGACCAGGGAGCCCGCCACGAGCAATACGCCGCTCACCGCGAGCACTCGGCCTCCCCAACGAGCCGCCATGGTCCCCGCCGGGATCCCGATGGCTCCGTAGGCAAACATGAAGGCGGAGGTCAGCAGCCCGAGCTGCGACCCGGAAAGACCGAACCTCTGCTGAAGCTCGGTGGTAACCACGGCCATGAGGGCTAGAGCGAGCGTCGAGAGGAGATAGAAGAGCATCAGAGCGAACGCCAGCGTGTCGGCGCCCCGCGGCCGCCCGCTCGGAGATGATGCCGTCTCAGCCCTTTCCACGCCTCTTCCGGATCCCTTCCGTCATGATGTCACTTCAGCCACCTGCCCCGGATCTGCGGGCCACCGGTCCCCCGCGCCATACTACCGGCGGCCGTATGCGCATGCTAGTCTGCCCTCTGCGTCCGGCAGCACACCCGGCCGGGCCTCGTTCCCAGCCGTCCGTGGCAAGGAGGACTGTGACCAAGTTCATCACCCGCTGGGGCATCACAGCGGCCGCCGTGGCTGTGGCGGCATGGCTCGTGCCGGGTATCTACGTGAACGAGCCTCACCGCATATGGACGGTGCTGCTCGTCGCTCTGGTGCTCGGCTTGATCAACGCCTTCATACGACCGGTTATCCGTGCGTTCTCGTGCGGGCTCATCGTCCTCACACTGGGACTTTTCACGCTGGTCATCAACGGACTGATGCTATGGCTGGCCTCCTGGATAACAGTGGAGTTGACCGGCCTCGAGTTCCATGTGGACGGCTTTTGGAGCGCGTTTCTCGGGGCGCTCATCATCAGTGTGGTCTCGACGATCGTGTCCTTGTTCGTGGGAGACAAGAAGC
>JAFGIH010000434.1 GCA_016929985.1 Thermoleophilia bacterium
ATCGCGGGGCGCGCGGTCTCGTGGAGGTACTGACGTGAAGTTCAAGGTGCAATTGGACGGTGCGGAGCACGAGGTCGAGGCGTCCGCCGACGGCACGGTGACTATCGGCGGTGAGGTACTCATAGCCAAGGTCGGCAGACCCGCCGAAGACCGGCGGACGGTGCAGGTAGGCGAGAAGACCTATGAGATCCGGGTGGTGGACAACTGTGTCGACACCGGGATAGTCGTCTTGGAGATAGCGGGGGAGCGTATCCCTGTCACGGTGAGCGACGTGGTGAGAGCGGCCGCGGCTCGCGTGTCCGGGTCGCCGGCGGCCGGTCCGGCCGTGGCGGGGGGCTCCGGCGGGGCGCAGGCGGGAGTGCCCGTCGAAGTAACAGAGGGCGTGTGGGCGCCCGTTCCTGGAAAGATCGTGAGCGTGCTCGTGGCCGTCGGGGATGTGGTCGACGAAGGTGCGCCGGTCGTCGTGTTGGAAGCCATGAAAATGGAGAACGAGCTGCACGCGCCCAAGAAAGGGACGGTCACGGCGGTGCTGGTCAACAAGGGCGACCAGGCCGAAAAGGGCCAGCTCCTGGTAGCTTTTGCCTGAAGGCTTCCGGGTGCAGGGACGGCGCCCTGCGCTTGGTAGTCTACGAGGGCTCCTCAGCGCGGATACTCTCGGCCCGCTGCTCCAGGGTCGCGGCCTCCGAGGTCCTTCCGGTGGCGCGATAGACCGCTGCCAGGTTCTCCAGGGTGGCGGCGACCTCAGGGTGACTCTCTCCGAGCACTCTCTCTCTGATGGCCAAGGCTTTGTCGTACAGGGGTTCTGCCGCGGCGTGCCAACCCTGGGCGGCATAGAGCTCGGCAAGTCCGCTGAGGCTCGAGGCGACATCGGGGTGTTCCGGCCCAAGCGCCTCCTCGGCTATGGCCAGAGCGCGCTCGTAGAGCGGCTCCGCCTCGGCGTATCTACCCTGCGCTCGGTACACGTCGGCCAGATTCTCCAAGCTGGTGCCCACCAGTGGGTGATCGGGGCCGAGCGCACCCTCTCGGATAGAGAGAGCGCGTACGTGCAGCGGTCCGGCCTCGTCGTAACGCCCCTGCGAGTCGTACATGACCGCAAGGTTGCCGAGGGCCGTGGCCACATCGGGGTGATCGGGCCCCAAGGTCTGTTCCCAGATGGCCAGCGAGCGCTTGTACAGAGGCTCGGCCTCGTCGTAACGCCCCTGCACCGATAGGACCACAGCGAGGCCGTTCAGCGTGTGAGCGATGTGAGGATGATCTGGGCCCAGTGCGGACTCTCCGGCTGCCAGGGCCCGTTGGTACGCAGGAACGGCGTGGGTATAGCGGCCCTGAGCGTAGTAGAGTTCGGCGAGGCTCGCCAGACTCTCGGCCAGGTCGGGATGATGGGGCGCCAGACGAGTCTCCCTGATAGCGACGGCCCGCTCGTACAGCGGCTCGGCCTGCGCGTACATGTTTTCAGCACGGTAAACGTCGGCCAGGTTGGCCAGACTGGTGGCCACGTCGGCGTGTGCAGGTCCGAGTGCCTTCTCTCTGATGGCCAAGGCCTGCGAATGCAAGGGTTCGGCCTGCGCGTAGCGCCCCTGTACGCTACGGAGCACCGCCAGGTCGTTCAGGGTGGCTGCCACCAGAGGGTGTTCGGGCCCCAGAGCGGCCTGGCGGATACCCAGGGCGCGCTCGTACAGCCCTTCGGCTTCGGTGGGATCATCCTGAGCGGCGCGTAAACGCGCCAGGTCGTTCAACGTGGTGGCCACGTCGGGGTGGTCGGGCCCGAGGACCCGCTCGCGTATGTCGAGAGCGCGACGATAGAGCGGCTCCGCTTTTGCGTAGTCTGCCCCGGCGAAGAACAGCGCGCCGAACGAGCCCAGGCCGGCAGCCACGCTCGCATGATCGGAGCCCCAGCTCTTCTCCTGCAGGGCAAGGGCTTCTTCGTGCAGGCGGACGGCTTCGTCCACGTCGCCCTGCGCGGCTCGTAACACGCCGACGTTTTCCAAGCTACGCGCTACCCCTGGATGGGTATGGCCATAGGCCCTCTCCCGGATCGCCAGGGCGCGCCTACACAGCTCTTCAGCTTCCGGATAGCGCTCTTGGGCGGAGCAGACCTCGGCTAGGTCGTTCAGACAATCCGCCACTGTAGAATGGTCGGGTCCGAGGACCCTCTCGTGGATCGCGAGGGCGCGTCTGCACAGCTTCTCGCCATCTTCGTACCTGCCAAGGGCGCAGCGTACTCGGGCCAGGTTCTCCAGACCCATGACGATGTCGGGATGATCGGGTGGGAGGGCCTTGTCGCGGATGGCCAAGGCTCGCGCGAAGAGGGGTTCCGCCGCCGCGTAGCGGCCGGCGGACTCGTGGAGCATCCCCAGGTCGCCCAGGATTGCCGCCACCTCTGGGGCATCGGGACCGAGTGCTGTCTCGGCACTTTGCAGCGCCTCCTCGGCCAGAACGAGTGCGCGTTCGTAGTCCCTCTGATCGAAGAGGGCCGCGATTTCGGCTGTCAAAGTCCGCCAGTCTTCAGCGTGGGTGCTGCTTTTCATAGGCTGGACACTCTATCGGCTGGTCGGCACCTCGTCAACTGCGCCGCCGCCGGTGCCTTCGAGGTGATTCCTGGCGCGTCGGTGCGTGTCCCTTGACAAGCGTATTAGTTCCGTGCAAAACTGTTTCGTCCAAAACTGTTGACGACCTTCGCATTCTTCGCGCCGGTCTCGCGGGTACTCCAGGAAGGACAAAGGCCACAGGCATGGTCTCGGCCAACAAGATAGACAACTGCACGCATTCGCTTGGGCCTGAGCTCGAGAATGTCGACGCTCTTACGGTGCGCGTCTTCAACATGCTCCACAGAGTATTGCATCTGAACCGGCAGGTCATGCTGAAGACGATCTCGCAACGTGGAGTCCAGGCCACCGAGGCCTTTGCGCTGTCCCTGGTTGCAAAGAACGACGGAGTAACGCAGAGCGAGTTGGCCGGCATTCTTCATCTATCGCACCCTCGGGTGAGCAGCATCCTGCGGAGCCTGGAGGAGAGCGGGTGCATAGAGCGCCATTCGGACGATGCCGACCGGCGCCTCACCCGGGTGTTCGCCACCGCTGAAGGCAGGCAACGCGAGAAAGCCGAACGGGAGGTCCTAGGAGAGTACGTCAACCGTACTATCGGCGCCCTCAGTAAGAGCGACCGTGGTGAGCTGGTCCGTCTGCTGGGCGAGTTGGCCGACAGGATCGTCGGGGTGCTGGACGACGAGGAACCGGGTGGACCGCAGGTGGAGGAGGCGCGGCGTCGATGATTCAGTTGCTCGGCACCCAATTGAAGCCGTACTGGAAGTCCATCACGGTGATCTTCTTCCTGGTGCTCGTCCGCGCGGTGACCAACCTGTATCTCCCGACGCTCAACGCCGACATCATCAACGACGGCGTTGCCAAGGGCGATACCGGTTACATATGGACCGTGGGCGGCTACATGCTGCTCGTGACGCTGCTTCAGATCATCTGCACCATCATCGCCGCGTATCTGGGTGCAAAGGTGGCGATGGGCTTCGGCCGGGACGTGAGAGCCGCTCTCTTCCGCAAAGTGGAGAGCTTCTCCCAGGGGGAGATCAACCATTTCGGCACGCCGTCGCTCATCACCCGGGGCACCAACGACGTTCAACAGATCCAGATGGTGGTCGCCATCGGCCTTTCGATGATGCTGTTCGCGCCCATGACGCTCATCGGGGGCATCATCATGGCCCTCCGCCAAGACATACCTCTGTCTGTAACACTGGTCGTCATCCTTCCGGTCATGCTCGCGGCGCTTGGGGTCATCCTGTGGCGGGCCCTACCGCTGTTCCGGTCCATGCAGAAGAAGATCGACCGGCTGAACCAGGTGATGCGCGAGTCTCTGAGCGGCGTCCGCGTGATCAGGGCCTTCGCCCGCACCGATTATGAGGCGCGCCGTTTTGAGGAGGCCAACCAGGACCTGACCCAGGTCGGACTACGGGTCATGCGCCTCTTCGCCATCATGTTCCCCACGCTCTTCTGGATCATGAACATCTCCACGGTCGCGATCATGTGGTACGGCGCGATACGCATCGACAGCCTGGAGATGCCCATAGGGAACCTCACCGCTTTCATCATGTACGTGATGCATATCCTCTTCTCGGTGATGATGGCATCCATGCTGGCCTCCTTCGTGCCCAGGGCGGCGGCTTCGGCTGCGCGCATCCAGGAGGTTCTCGAGGTGAAGCCTTCCATAGGCGATCCTGCAAATCCTGTCCCGGTCTCCGGTCTCGAAGGCGCCCGGAAGGGTGTGGTGCAGTTCGACAACGTGGAGTTCCGGTATCCAGGCGCCGAAGCGCCGGTACTCACGGGCATCTCCTTCACGGCCAAACCCGGTGAGACCACGGCTATCATCGGGAGCACCGGCAGCGGAAAGTCCACACTCATCAGTCTCATCCCGCGCCTGTATGACGTCACCGCCGGCTCCGTGACCATAGACGGTGTGGACGTCCGCGATATGGAACGGGCGCAGCTTTGGAGGCACATCGGCTTCGTGCCGCAAAAGGCCTTCCTGTTCTCGGGTAGTGTCGCCAGCAACCTACGCTACGGAGACGAGGAGGCCACGGACGAAGAACTGTGGCGTGCGCTCGAGATCGCGCAGGGCAGGGACTTCGTCGA
>JAFGIH010000435.1 GCA_016929985.1 Thermoleophilia bacterium
CGGTTCCCTTGGGCGGCGCGAAGAGGATATGGACGAGGCCGGAACTGATTGTTCTGGTGCGGGGTAGTGCCGAAGAGGCGGTTCTGACAACCTGCAAGTATCAGGGTGGGACCATTCTCGGGCCCAACAACCAGCAGTGCAAGGGGGGCCCGGGTGGAGACTGCTCTCTTCAGGTTCAGAGCTAGCCAGTCTTCCACGCCGAGCAACCCAGCCTGCGGCTCCCCTTTTGTTATCCCCTTTTAGTCTCTCGTCTGCGAGTACGCCCTCGCCTGAACCTCATACATCTCCGCATATCGGCCACCGAGAGCAACGAGCTCATCGTGCGTGCCGCTCTCGATGACGCGGCCCTGATCGAAGATGTGGATGCGGTCGGCTGTACGCACTGTCGAAAAACGATGACTGATCAACACCACCGCCCGACCACGGGCGAGTGCCTTGATGTGCGCAAAAACATTCCATTCGGCCTGGGGGTCAAGCGCGCTGGTGGGTTCGTCGAGCACCAGGATCTGGGCGTTCCGGACAAAAGCCCGTGCCAAGGCGATCTTCTGCCACTCGCCCACGCTCAGCTCTTCGCCTTCGTCGAACCACTTCCCTAGGATGGTGCCGTATCCGTGGCGGAGCCCGGTGATGACATCGTGGGCTCCGGCGTCACGGGCAGCCTCCTCAATGGCAGTGTCGGCTCCGTCCAGCATCACGTCACCCAGGCGGATGTTCTCTCGCACTGTGAGTTGGTACTGGGCGAAGTCCTGAAAGATGATGCTCATGTGCCGCCGGAGTTCGACCACGTCGAACCGGCGCAGATCGATACCGTCCAGGGTTATGCTGCCGGCGGTGGGGTCGTAGAGGCGGCAAAGTCGCTTGACCAACGTCGTCTTTCCCGAACCGTTCGGCCCCACGAAGGCAGTGACCTCTCCCGGGCGGATGACGAGAGAGATGTCGCGGAGCGCCGTGCGCTCGGTGTCCGGGTAGCCAAAATCCACATGATCAAAACGGATCCCATCGACCATTGCCCGGGGTACCGGCTTCGGATCGGCCGGAGGGCGAACCCGGGGCTCCAGTGACATGAACTCATCGTAGTAGGTGAGAAACAGACTGTCCTCGTAGAGCGCTGCGAAGCCGCGCAGCACCGCCTGAAGAGACCCGAGGCTGGTCTGAAAGGCTTGATAGTAGGCCACCATCATACCCACCGTGATTGTGCCTTGGACGGCTCGCCAGGCGATGAAGGCAAAGGTTCCGAACACAGCCAGCACCGCGACTGCGCCGGCGGCTAGGTCGGCCAGCGAACGCTTGGTGGCGAGACCGATGAGCTCACCGCGCAGCTTGTGGCGCAGTTCGCGGTACCAACCGCGGAAACGCTCGCCCAGGCCGAAAAGCCGAATCTCCTTGGCGTGCTCGCTGTCGGTGAGTAGCCAGTGCGCGTAGTAGGATTGTCGCTCGGTCTCCGTGCGGCGACGTTGCCAGGCAAAGAGCTTTCTCGAGTACAAGAAGCGCACTACCGCCCCCGGAACAGCAGCGCCAAGGACGATGAGGCCCACGGCCCAGTGCAGGGTGAGCAGTAGTGCAGCCATGGACACCAGAGTCACCAGCGCCTGTCCCGTGCTGGTGAGGTTCTTGACGATGCTGGTGGGTCGATGGGGAGCCTCTTGTTGGGCTCGATAGAGCGCATCGTGATAACGGGGATTCTCGTAGTACTCAAGATCGACGGTTACCGACTGTGCATGGATGACGTCGGTGACATGGTCGGTCACGGTACGTCCGAGCGCCTCATCTACGATGGAGGCAAGGGAGCGGAGAATCACGACGGCCAACCCCACAGCTCCAGCCAGGATTATCAGGATCGCGACTTCGCGGAAGACTCCGGTTCGATCCGGCCCGCCGATACCGGCGGTGACCGTATCCACGATGAGTTTCATCAGCCAAACCGTGGCCAGCGGTAGCACGCCTTGCAGAACGGTGAGCAGAACGCTGGCAACCGTCCAGCCCGGCGCGATCCTCCACACCAGTCTGAGCGCCCGGCCGAGCCGGAGGACATCCCGCGCGCTAGGTTTGCGACTTGTCTTGGTCAGAGGAACTCCCTTCAACGGACGGGAGCGTCCAGGCTCCTTGCCCAAGCGTATCCCACCCTAGGACACTATAGACAAAACAGAGTGTTACCATCTCGGGGCAGGAGTCGAAGCGGTCGACGGGGGACACGGTTGAGGCACCACGCGCGCTACTACGAGATCGCCGGTCTGACTCTGAAGGTGGAAAGCGACCTGCCCATCACCGACATGACCTTTCACAAAAAGTTCCGGTGCTTCGAGGTCAATGGCCCCGGTGAGGACAACATCACTCTACGGCATCATTTTGGTCTGCCCGATCCCATCCCCGAGATGGCTGATCATCGGCAGCCGAAGGAGGTCTATCGCAGGCCACCGTGGGCGATCTATCGTTCCGGGGACTCTTGGGTGTATCTGGGGATAGCCACCGAGCCGGATGACCCCGTGCTACACAAAGTGGCCGTGTTCAGCCTAGACCACACCGTGGTCGACATCTACAACGACCCGGGATATGAGATGGTGTGGCGCCGAGGTGGGCTGACCGCGATCACCCTGTTCCCAAGCGACCAGATCCTGGTTGCACGTCTTCTGGCTGACCGCGCCGCCTGCTATCTGCATTCAGGGGCGCTCACCATCGACGGTCAAGGCTTCGTATTCGTCGGTCACTCCGAGGCGGGGAAGTCAACCACCATGCATTTGGTGCGCTCGGCGCTGGGGGATCGGACTGAGATTCTCTGCGACGATCGAAATATCGTGCGGCAGTGGCCTGAAGGATTTCGCGTACATGGAACCTGGAGCCACGGCGATATTCCCGAGGTGTCCTCGGCTTCGGCGCCCGTGCGCGCCATCTTGTTTCTGGAGCAGCACCGACTGAACGAGGTCACCGCTCTGACCGATCGCAAGATCATCTGGGAAAGATTGCTTGCCACGCTCATCAAACCCCTGGTCACGGCCGAGTGGTGGAACAAAGAGATGGACCTGCTGGAGACATTGGTGGACGAAGTGCCCTTCTATACCATGCGCTTCGACAAGAGTGGGGCAGTGGTTCCCCTGCTCGAGGCCCTGGTGACATGAGCGAGTATGTGCAGAGGGTAGAGAACGGCTCCACTCTGCTGTCGCCGAGCCTTGCCCATCTTGACATCGAACTCACCGAACGCTGCAACAACGACTGCATACACTGTTGCATCAATCTACCATTGGACGACGCGGCCGCGCGTTCGCGGGAGATGAAGACCGAGCAGGTGAAGGACATCCTGCGTCAAGCGGCTGATCTCGGCTGCTTGCAGGTGCGCTATACAGGTGGCGAACCACTACTAAGACCGGACTTCGAAGAGTTGTACCTCTTCGCGCGGAGTCTTGGGCTCAAGGTGCTTGTCTTTACGAACGCTCGGCTTATCACGGCCCGTCTGGCCGGACTCTTTGCGCGTGTACCACCTCTAGTGCCCATCGAGATCACCGTGTACGGGATGCACGAGTATTCGTACGAGTCGGTCACGCGCAGCCAGGGCTCGTTCGCCCAGTTCTGGCACGGAGTGGAGCTTCTCCTGGAGCACAGTGTACCCTTTGTCGTCAAAGGTACTTTGCTACCGCCCAACCGCGACGAACTCGGAGAGTTCGAGGCATGGGCACAGACCATCCCGACGATGGAGCGGCGCCCAGGTCTCTCGATGTTCTACGAGCTTCGAGGCCGCCGCGACGACGATGCAAAGAACGAACTGATCAAGTCTCTTCGGGTATCGCCTCAAGAAGGACTCAAGATCGTCAGCCGGGATGAGGCACGTTTCTATCAGGAGATGGCTGAGTTCCGTACCAAGTTCATGGGCGTGCCGGACGACCGTCTGTTCACCTGCGGCGCGGGCCATGGACTATCCATAGACGCCTACGGGATTGCGCAACCATGTTTGGGACTCCGTGCGTCCGAGCTCACGGTGGACACGCGAGTCTTGTCCTTGGCGGAGGTGCTTGACCGATTCGCGTCTCTCGGTGGGCTGCGGGCGACCAACCCCGATTACCTGCGCCGTTGTGCTCGGTGCTTCCTCAAGGGATTGTGTGAGCAATGCCCGGCCAGATCCTGGTCGGAGCATGGGACGCTTGACACCCCGGTGGAGTACTACTGCGCGGTCGCCCACGCTCAGGCGCGGTTCCTCGGCTGGCTTGCAGAGGGAGAAATGGCCTGGAAAGTAAAGCAATCCCGCGATATGGTCGATGAATAGATGTGAAAGCAGTGTGGCGTGACCTTGCGCTCGTCTGCGGACGTCATCATCGACAAGGTGGAGAGAGACCCGAGCCCAGGCATGACAACGAAGAAGTCACCATGGTGCAAGCCGGCGCTTGTGGTACTCGCACGCAGTAGACCGGAGGAAGTCTTGCTCAAGGCCTGCAAGACCACGTCTGTGGTGGGTAGCGGATCCATCCTGGTTGGCTGTCTGAAGAAGAACAAA